>CAKTFL010000003.1 GCA_934555855.1 uncultured Sphingomonas sp.
GTCCCAGGGTGCGGGCGATGCCGGCATTGGTGGCCTTGGTCGGGTCGAAGCCCTCGTAATTGGCGCGGCCGAGCAGCTTCCACAGGAATTCGATCAGGGTGGACTTGCCCGAGCCGGGGAGGCCGGTGATCTCGAGGAACGCCAGGCTGTCCTGCTCGCGCCGGAGCTGGTCGGCGAACAGCGACAGCACCCAGAAGGCGGTCGCGACGATGCCCTTGACGCCATAGGCGGTGACGAGCGGGGGCACCCAGGCGAGCGGCACGCGCTCCGCGTCGTACTTGATCCGCAGCATCCGGTCGGTGGTGCGGAGCTTCACGGCCTGTTTGCCGAGGGTGAAATAATCCTCTTCGTTGGGCTCGGCGACGCGGCCCTTGTGGACGGCAAGGTCGCCGAGGATCCACGCCTGATGCTCGATCGAATAGCCGGTGTGCTGGATCGCCTCGACCATGCGGATGGTCGCCCATTGGCGCTGCATCAGCTTGTCGATCTGGAATTGCGAGCCGGTCCACTGCGCGCCGGGGGCAATGGAGGCGAGACGCTTCTTGAACTCGCCGTTGGTCGAGCAGGCCGAGCCGGAGAAGGTCGCCTTCACACCGGCACGGTCGGAGGGAAAGTCGACGCGGAGGAAGTATGCGCCCTCCTCCAGGGCCGGGTCCTTCTGATAGTAGAGGGTGCGGAAGGTGCAGTTGGCCAGCTCCTCGATCGTCACCGCCTCGGCCGCCGCGCGATTCCACTGCTCATCGAACGGCAGGTCGGCGATGTCGGCGTGCTCGGGCGCGGGGCTTTCGAGCATGGCGTCGAGCGCGGCGCGGATCTTCTCCATCGAGAAGTCGGCCCAGAACTGCTTGCCGCCAAAAGTCAGCGGAAAGTGGGCGAACCGCTCCCGCTCATAGATCAAGATCGCTTTCTCGCCGGCGCTGGGGGCGATGGTGACCTCGCCGTTCCAGAGATACTCCTCCAGCTTGTCGGCGCCGAGCAGCTCGCGCTGGGCGAGGTCATTCCAGTCGAGCTTGGAGCCCTCGCCATCGGGGCGGACCTGGGCGGCGCCGCAAAACCAGCCGTCCTTGCGGGCGCGCTCGACATATTGGCGGGTGTAGAAGACGCCGGCCCGGCCGACGTCGAAGCCCCAGACCAGCTTGGGCGTCGAGCGATGGATTGCAGCCGCGGCCTTCCGCAGATCGGCGAGCTCGGTGTCCGGATAATTGTTGGTCGACATGACGCTGACCGCGACGGCGCCGCGGGCGCGGAAGTCGGCCGACTGGTTGAGAGCGATGGCGTCGAAGATGCCCTCGACCGGCCAGACCTCGGTGGCCTGGGCAAGCTCGGCCATCGTGGTGCCGGGCATGGTCCACCAGCGACCGCGATAGCGATTGCCGTAGTCGAAGCGCGCCTTCTTCTTGCCGAAGCGGGCGGGCTGGTCGATCAGCCGTTCCCAATAGCCGCCCCAGGACAGCGGGAAGCGGACGGTCGCGGAGCCGATGTCGAGCTGCCGATCCTGATAATATTCCTGGGTGTAGCAGCCGCGCAGGCCGACCAGGTCGAAGCCGCGCGCATGGACCAGATAGGCGTCGGCCGCGGCGTTTGGGTTCTCGCGCGTCGGCTTGTGACGCTTCGACCAGTCGTCGAAGATGTCGGGATAGATCTGCTTGACGTGGAAGGTGTCGCCGCAGCGGTTTTCCCGCCCACAGCGGAGCACCCACGGCTTTTCCGCGTTGGCCCACAGCTCCTCCTTGTCGCAGGAGGGGCAGCGGCCCTCGCGCAGATAGGTGCCGCGCTCCTTGAAGGCGTAATCGTCCTTCAGGCGCTTGAGGACTTCTCTGTGCAGCTCGGATTGCATGGGGAGGGGCGAGGCTTTCAGGCAAGCGGAGGGCGTTCCCGGCGGCGGGTGTCGCCGGGTGGTGTCGGTCAGCTGGGGGGCGGTACGGCCGGAGCCGCAGGCGTTAGCCGGTGGCTATGCCGGCCACCTGGTCATTGGCGGGCGACGGCACCTCCGGGCCGCCGGGAGAGTCGAGCAGCGGGGGCGCATCGTCGTTCGCTGGATTGCTTTCGGGGCGGCGACGGGGCGGCACGCTCTTGAGGTGAACCGCGGGATTGGGGCGCGCGCTCGGCCCAATCGCGTGAGTGATGGTCAGGTCGGCGCCGAAGGTCGCGCAGCATTCGTCATTCAGGCAGACAAGCGTGACCTGACGGACGATCGAGCTGACCGGCCGGCTGCTGCGGACCTTGAGCACGCTGGCGCAATGCGGACAGCCGATGGTGATGCGCTTGCCGGCATAGATCGGCGAAGTGACGGGAGAAGGCATTCCGGTCATTGGTCCCCCCCAGGGACACCCTCGCGCATGGCTTCGTTCGGCCCCGTGCCGTCGTCGAGCAGCGGGAGGGTCTGGGTCAGGGCCTCGATATGCTCCTGGACTTCGCGACGGGCTGTGCGGCGGTCCACGGCATCGGCACCTGGAGCAAGGGCAGCGATCAGCGCGGCCTGCGCCTCGCCCCCTTCCTTTGATGCTTTTGCGACGCGCCGGTGAAGCTCGTCGCGGTCGGCCGTGGCCGCGGCCAGATTGAGAAGCAGCGACCAGCAGTCGCCGATCGGCGCGCCGTCACCGCCCGCGTCGCGATAGGCGACCTCAAGCGTGAAGGCGTCCTTGAGCGTGATCCCGGTCGCAACGTCCGGGTCGGAATAGTCCATGACGGTGCGCGGCGCCTTGCCGATCAGCTCGCCCATCAGCTCCCAGCCTAGGACGTCAGCGATCCGGACCAGGCCGCGCTCGAAGGACAGGGGTGGGCGGACCTTAGCCATGTGCGCGGGCTCCCGGAAAAGGTGGCAGGCTACCGGCGTGTGCCGGCGTGGACCGGCATCCCGGCCAGGACAGGCGGTCCCGGACGGCCTGCCGGCGCCCGAGCGATTGCGGCTGGGCCGCGCAAACGGCTGACGACCGCGACGGACGCATGACGCATCCTGCGGTACGGGTGCGGCATGAAGTCATCGAGCATCAACCATTCGGGAGCATACGCTTTCATGAACTGGATCCCGCCCCATGCTGGTCAGGGCATCGGCCGCCTCGGTGGGAATACACCGATCCGGCCAGTTGCCGGGATCGCGGAACCACTCGGCAAACCGATCGAGATTGTGGACCAGGAACGGTTTGCCGTCCCGGAGACGTTGGAAAAATGCTCCGTTGTTGACGACGATGGTGGCAACACGGGAGAGCGACTTGCCGCCATACTGCGTCAACTCAGCCTCATACGAGTCAGCTATCGTTCGCAGTGCGTTCTCAAATGCTGTTCCCATGCCGCATATGTGCGGCACGGGGACACCGTTTGTCAATGTCTACTTACCACTCGTCGGACATTGTTCCGTGCGGCATAGGTGCCGCATGGCTAGGGCTCCCGAAATATTGATCGAGCGCATTATTGCGAAGCTGACGGAGTTGAACCTCACTTCGCGCGAGGTCTCTCTGGCAGCGACAGGTCAGCCCGATGCTGTTCGGAATATCGTCAAGAAAGGTTCGATGCCCGGCATTGAGAGACTTGACTCGATTGCGGCCGAGCTCGGGACCACGTCGGACTGGCTGCTTGGCCGAGAAATGGCGATCGAGCGCACGCTGCCAGCAGAGGAGGGGATCAAGCCAGAGGCGTTCCTACGCCTGCCCAAGACATTGCCCATCTATGGAAGCGCCCTCGGTGCCGATCTCGAATTTGGTGGCGAGGTGATGGATGCGTCGGGCAAGAGCGCCGTCCCGATCACCGTCCGAGTCGAGCAGACCGAAGTGCATATGGCCGAGCCGATTGACTACATGGCGCGGCCGATCGGTGTGACGGGCAGGCCGGACCTTTATGTGGTCATCATCTCAGGTCACTCGATGGAACCGAGGTATGATTCGGGCCGGCGCGCGCTTGTCGACCCCCGCCGATCGCCCGGCGTCGGCGACGACGTCGTCGTGCAGCTGCGCGGTCCGATCTTTGACGGCGAAGAAGTGCGCCACGTCCTGATCAAGCAGCTGGTCCGGCGCCGGCCGGGCGGCATCGAGCTGAGGCAATTCAATCCAGACATCACCTTCGAGGTGCCCAATGAGCAGATCGCTGCCGTGCATCGCGTGATGCCGTGGGATGAAGCGCTGGGGTATTGAAGGTCCGTCGCAAGGCCGTCTTCGGCGAGCGCCTTAAGCAGCCCTGCAATGAGATATGATCAACCGGCGCTTTCCAGCTTCAGCGCCGTCCCCAGCCCGCCGCGTCCGTCGAGGGCATGGGTCAGCTCCGCGATTCGCCAGCGTTGGGCGTCAATCGGCGCCTTGAAGCCCGACAGGGTGACGGGGCGCTCGGGGTAAAGGTCGGGTCGGCCGAGGGCGAGGGTGAAGTCGAACTCGGCCGCCGCGCGGCCGGCGCGGGCGTGGGCCGCCTGCGCGGCTGCTCTCGCGTCGGCTTCCGAGTGGTAGATGCGCGCCAGGCGGCGGGGCGACCCGGTTCCCGCGCCGACCGTGACCGTCCGGCGATCGGCGCTGGCGCTGTCGTGCCAGCGCGCCTCGACGCCGGCATCGGCCGAGCGCTCGACCTCGCGATAGCGACCGCCGTTGCCGTCGATCGGGCGGATGGTCAGCGCGGGCAGCGTGCGGCCGGCGGGGGAGGCGCCGCGACCGATCGGCGACAGGATCAGCCGGCGGTTCTTTACGGTCGCGACCGCGTCATGCTCGCGACCGAGACGGCGCAGCAAGGCCATGTCGCTTTGCCCGTGCTGGGCGAGCACAGGCACGGCGATGTCGGCCAGCTCGGGCGCGATGCGGGGCTCGTAGCCGTGCGCGGAGGCGACCCGGCGCGCGATGGCGCCGAGCGTCGTGCCGCGATGGCTCCTTTCCCGGCGCACCCGGAATGACGCGGTGAGGTCGGCCGAGCGGGCCGTGATCCGCACGGTGGCGGGCACCTGCTGCCATTCCACCTCGTCGACGGTGAAAGCGCCCTTGTCGACCAGGCCGACGACCACGCCGTTGCCCTGAAGCCAGCCGAGGCGAAGCGTCACCACCTGTCCCTTGCGCGGCAAAGCGAGCCTGCCATCGGTGTCGTCGAGCATCAGCTCGAGCTGGTCGGCCTCGCCCCCGCGCTTTTCCGTCAACTGAAGCGACAGGAGGCGCGGTCGGACGGTCGGGGTAATATCGACCAGGTCGCGAAGCTCGGTGAAGATCCCCCCCGCCAGATCGACGGTGCCGATCGACAGCCGGAAATCGGGGACGTTCGCGCGGCGCTCGGTCGCGATGCTCGCCATCAGTCGATCCGGTCGAGGTCGAGGGTGAAGTCGATCATGCGGGGGGTGCCATCGACCAGCAGGTGACGCCGGCGTTCGTCCATGCCGGTGATGCGGTAATTGCCCCAGATCGTGCCGTTGCCGTCGACCAGCGGCCATGCCTCGCCCTGGTCGGCCATCTGGCGGAGAGTGGTGATCGCGCCATAGCTGCCCGCCACCTCCGGCACGATCGCGCCGGCAAGCGTCACGCCCTCGTCGCCGGGGCCGAGATACTGGCTGGCCGATCGCGCGCCGATCCGCTCCGCCTTAGCCTGGCGCCAGTCGGTGCGGCGAGTCAGGTCCGCGAAGGGGAAGCTGGTCAGGTCGAAGACGAACAGGCCGAGCGCAGCGAGCATCAATCGTCGTCCTCGAAGGACGAGCGCCGACGGCGGTCATCCGCGCGACCGAGCTCGTCGAGTTCGCCCTTGATCTGCCGGGCGAGATCCCGTGCATCCTGTCCAGGCTGCTGCTGGATGTGGATATGCACCTCGCCGATCGACATGGCCGTGCCGGGGCCGACGCCCGCACCTCCTGCGCCACGAAGCGGCAGGCCGGTGCCTGCCACAGGGGAGGCGGCAAGCGCGCCCGCCGCGGTGGCGGCAGTCATGTCGCGGCCGAGCCGGTGGAGGCGGCCGAGGGGCGCGGTCGCGCCCTGGTCGAGCCCGAGCGCCAGCCCGCCCATCATGTGCCCGCCGATCGACGCGAACACGCGGCTGGGGCTGTGGATGCCGAGCACGCCCTTGAGCGCCGTCACCGCGCCGCTGCCGAGCTTGAGGATGTGCTGGACCAGGCGGATGGGGGAGAGGGCGGTCAGCAGCCCTTCGAGCATCATGCGCCCGATCGTGGCAAAGGTCGGGGCCATCCCGCGCAGCCATGCCACGCCGGCATTGAAGGCGCCCGTGATCCTCGCCCAGACCCGGCCGAAAAAGCCGCCGATCGGCTCCCAATAGCGATAAACCAGATAGGCCGCGCCAGCCACGGCCGCGATCGCGACAATGAAGATCCCCGCCGCCGCGACCGTGCTGACTCCGAGTAGGGCGGCGATCGTGCCGATCACGGGCATCAGCAGGCCGAGCGCGCTTACCAGCCCCCCGACCACCGTGACGACGGGTCCCAGCGCAGCTGCAAGAAGCAGGCCTTGGAAAATCAGCTGTTGCGTGGCCGGGGAAAGATTGTTGAAGCGGTCCAACAGCTTGTTGACATTATCGATCAGCGGCGGGAGCTGCCTTTCGGCTAAGGCGCCCATTGTTTCCTGAAAGGTGCGCCAGGACTGCTGGGCCGCGGCGTCCGGCGCTGCGGCGCGAGCAGCCGCGGCCGATCCGCCGAATTCCTTCTGCAACTCGTCAAGGATCAGGCCCTGAGCACGCGCGGTCTGGCCGTGCTTGACCATGGTCGCGATCTGCTTCTTCTGCTGCTCGTCGAACGCGACACCGACCTTCTTCAGGGCGGTGACGCCCTTGACCGGGTCCTGGAGTGCCTTGCCCAAGCGGATGATGGCAGATTGCGGATCTTCGCCGAGACGCTGGGCCATGTCGAGCGCCGTCAGCTGGGCGCGTTCGAACACCTTGCCGGATACGGCCCCGAACGTGAGCAGCTGCGCCGTCACCTTTTGCAGGATGTCATCGTCGTCGAACAGGGTAAGATCCTGGAGCTTGCCCGCCATGCCCTGCAGCTGCTCGAAGGTGAAGCCGGAGGCGTTGCCCATCGACTTGATGGCCGCCTGGGCCTGGGCCGCGGCCTGGGCGCTTTCCCGCGACGCCTCGATCGACGATTTCAGTAAGGTGAGCACGGGCAGGGTGACACCCGCTGCTGCCGCCGCGCCACCGGCTGCGATCTTGCCGCCCGCGGATTTTAGCGCTTCGCCGCGATTCCTGAACCGCTCCATACGGCCGGCCTGCCCCTGCTGGCGTTCAAGCTCCTTGCTAGTGGCGCGAATCTTGTCGGCCAGGTCCTCCTCATGATCGGCCAGACGCTCCACCTCGACGCCGGCCGCACCGAGCTTGCCGGCCATCGCCTGGGCCGCCGCGCCGGCGCGCTCGTGTTCGTCGGCCGCCTTCTTCTCCGCACGCTCGGCTGCGGCGAGCGATCGAGCGAGGCCCTTGTTCGGCGCATCGAGCGCGGCGACGGATTCGCGCAGGGATGCAGCCTTGCCACGGGCACCGTCGAGCTTCACGCCCGTGCGCGCCAGTGCGACCTCGAGGCCCTTGTAGGAGGCCAGGTCCGCTTCCTGTTTCCTCAGGCCGGCGAGCGTGCGCTGGGTCGCGGCCATGTCCTTGGACAGGCCCTTGGCGCCGGCCTGGAGCCGGCGCACGGGGGCGGTCAGCTTGTCGATCGCGCCGAAGATGACCTGAAGGCGGAGGGTGGCGTCCATTACTGACCGTTCATCGCCTTCCATTTCGCGACGGCGATGCCCTGCCACGTCAGCAGATCGTCCAGCTCCATCGCCTCAAGCTGGTCGAGCGGCCAATGAAATACGGCCGCGATGTCGCCGATCGCCTCGGCTATTGGATCGACGCCACCTGGCTGAGCGCATCCGGCCGCATCCCCGCCGGCAGAAAAAAACCGGCCACCTCGATGCCGATCTGGAAGAGATCGGCCGCGTCGAGTCCGGCCGCCTCGACGTCCGTGATCGGGGGCGTGGTGATGCGGGGCAGCAGCGCGACGATCGCGTCCGCCTTCATGGTCGCGATCTCCGCCAGGGACAGACCGCGCAGCTCGCCGGCGACGGGCTTGCGAAGCTGGAGATGGGCGACCTGATTGTCGGGAGCGCGGACGATCGGCTCTTCGAGCGTCACGGTTGCGGTCTTGGGTGCCTTGACCATGGCAGGTCTCCTTAAAGCTGGATCGCCGCGCGGATCGCCGCCATGCGGTCGATGCCGTCGATGATGAAGATGCAGCGGAGCATGTCGATCTCCACCTCGGTGCGGCCGTTGATGCTCCATTTCAGGTAGTTGAGCGTCGCCTTGACCGAGTGCTCGGTATTGTCGCCCACCTTGGCGCTGCCGGGATCGACTTCGGTGAAGCGACCGCCCATGACCAGCTCGGACGCCATCACGCCGCCGGTGTCGTCCGCCTGATAGGCGCCGACGAAGCGCAGCATCGTCCCCTCGACACCGATCGCCCCGAACATGCGGATCGCCTGGACGACCAGGCCGCCGAGCTTGATCTCCGTCTCGAGCTTTTCCAGCCCCATCTCGGCATCGAGCTCGCCGAGCATTCCGCCGCCGCGATACCCCTCCAGCTTCATGGCGAGCTTGGGCAGCTGGACCTCGGGGACGAGTCCGATCCAGCTTCGGCCGTTGGCGAAAAGATTGTGGTTCTTCAGCTTGTGCGGGAGGCCCATCGGTCCTGCTCCTTTCGAGATCAGGCGTTCAGCGCGTCGCCGAAGCCGGCGTAATAGGCGCTGGTGACGCGGAGGTTGGTGGTGAGCCCCTCGAGCGGAGCGGGGGCAGTGTATTCGGCGTCGAGCACCAGTCGGCCGCCCGCCAGCGACTCGGCCGGGTTGGCGGCGCCGTCGAAGGACATGGTGCCGCCGACCAGCCGGTCCTGACCGACGAGGCGGCGCAGCAGCGCGTTGCCGCTTTCGACCAGATCGCGGACCAGGCCGACCGTCATGGGCTGGTCGATGAAGGGCGCCTCCACCTCGGCGAGCAGGTCCTGCAATGCCTGGGCGGTGCGGACGACGGGCTCGAAGGCGAAGGAAGGCTCGTCGGCGCAGGTGCGATTGCCCCAGAAGCGATAGCCGTTCATCCGCACGATCGTGGTCACTGGCGCCTGATTGAGCAGGCCGGCGTCGGTGGAGGGATCGCGGATGTCGAAATGCACGTCCCTGGTCAGGCCGGTGACGCCGTTGATCGCGACATTGGACAGCGACTTGTGCCAGCCGACCTGCTCGTCGATCATCGCGCGCAGGCCCAGCGCCGTGGCGACGGCCTGTCCGTCCCATCCAGTGGCGTCGGGCCAGATCAGCATCAGCTCGCGTGCGGAGAATTGCTGGCGATAGGCAATGGCGGCGCCCACCGTGGTGATGCCCCGGCAGGCCCCATAGACGAAGCCGCGCAGGGATTTGGCGACGACGACCAGCGCATCGAGCACGTCCTCGCTGTCGAGCCCCGGCGCCCCCAGGATGCGGGGGCGGACGCCGAGCAGCGCCTCGGCCGCGAGCAGCGCCTCCATGCCGGAATACCGACCGCCCGCCTGGCCGCCGATGACATTGGCTTCGGTCGCGTCGGCGTTCGCGCCGACCGCGACACGGACCACTACGATCATGGGCGTGCCCTGGTCGGCGATCGAGCGCAGGGCGGGGCCGAGCGTTCCGCCGGTGCCGGCAGCGGCCAGCGCGGCGCGCAGATCGGTGACCAGCACCGGGCGATCGAGCGGGAAGGCGGCATCGAGCGCGGCCGTGGCGGCCCCGGCCGGCGCAGTGGCGGTCGCGACCAGGCCGATGACGGCGGTGGACTTGTCGAGGAGCGGGCGGACCCCGGTGACGGGTTCCGGGAATTGCAGGCCGTGGAAGAATGACATGGGGCTGGCGTCCTCAGGCAGAAGCGAAGCGAAGCGGCAGGGTCAAGGCGGCGAGACCGCTGGTCCGGGGAACGTCGGTACGCTCGCCCTCGATCTCGAGCCGGGCGGTGCCGTCGCCGGCAGGCGCGGCGAGCGCGACACGAGTGAGGCGCAGGCGCGGCTCCCAGCGGGCGAGCGCCACGGCGGTGGCCGCGAAGACACGGATGCGGGTGAGAGCGGTCAGGGGCGCGTCGACCAGCTCGGACAGCGCGGAGCCATAATCGCGCAGGCAGACGCGGGTGCCGATCGGAGTCGACAGGATGTCGCCGATCGACTGCGCCAGGTGCGCGTCGCCGTCGAGGGGCTTGCCGGTGACGGCATCCATGCCGATCACGCGAGCACCGCGATGGTGCCCGACACGAGCCAGATGATGCCCGTGAGCACGTCGCCGCTACGGCCGAAGCGGCTGATCGGCGTCAGGCCGAGGATATGCGCTTCCGCCGTAACGACCAGCTGAGAGACACCGACAGCAGAAAGAAGGAGGGCGACCAGGCTCATCATCATGGCTGAGGCTTTCCCGACACACCGCCACCCGGCTGGACGGCCAGATGCCTGTGGTCCCGAAGGCTGACGCTGCCGGCCTTCACGTCGTCGCCGGCGGTGATGCCGCGGTCGACCCGGAGGTCGCCGGTGATGCGGACGTCGGCATCAAGGGTGACGCCGCCAGGTGCGATGATCGACACGGTGGCGCCGGCGGGCAGCACCGCCTCCAGCTTGTGGGCGGCGGGATCATAGGCGATCACCGCGCCGTCCTCGAATTCCACCAGCTCGCGCGCGTCATCGCCAATCGGCGGGAAGGCGGTGCAGTCGAGGCCGCGGAGCGCGACGGCGCCGGCGATGTCTCCGCCCGGCGCCAGCAGCATGACCTGCTCGCCGACCTTGGGCCGGAAGGAAAGGCGGGTGCCGCCCGATCCGCCGGTGAAGAAGCGCACCGGCTGGGTCTCGATCTCGCCGAGCGCCACGGTGACGCGCTTGGCCGCAAGGTCGACGGACGCGATACGCCCGTAGGTCAGCTCGCCAAGGCCAGCGGGAAGGTCGTCGTCGCGCATGTCGCGGTCACGCTGGCGTGGCGGTTCCCTGCGGGCGAGGGCGCGCTGTTGTCGTAAGCCGTGCGACAACAGATAGGCTTGTCCGCCTGTTCACCGCCTTGGGATCCGCAGCACGCCGCCATGGCGCGGTGCGAAGTAGACGCTCTGCCCGGCGCGATTGATGAAATTGCCGACCACCACCGGCGTCTCGGGTCCCCAGGTCAGCCCGAGGTCGCGGGATTCGCGATACCTCATCCCCGCGCCTGCGAAGGCATCGTAGTAGAGCCGCAGGACGCCCGGAGAGTCGATCACCAGCTGCGGCCCCTCGATGTCTGATCGCCCGAACAGCGGGGCGGGAGCCAGCGACGTGAACGGCCCGAGCGGGCCGGGTCCTTCGGCGAGGAAAATGCTTTCGTTCGGCAGAGCGGTGATATCGACGCCGGCGAGCAGCCAGCGCCCCGCGACCCGCATCATCGTGCCGTCGATCATCGCCGGGGGCAGCGCGGGACCGGTCACCGGGCCGACCAGGGTCCACTGGTCGCCGCGCAGGCTGGTGGATTCGTAGAGGTACGGCTTACCGGCCGCGCCGATCAGCGGGATACTCGGGTCCGGCATCATTACGGAGACGATGATGCGAAGCGGTGCCCCGGTTTCGATCGGCAGGATCTCCGGCGCCCACATGCCGACGGCACCGGGCACGCCGGACTGGATGGTCGCCAGCCAGGTGAGTGTCACCGTGTCGCCGTCGATATCCGCCCGGTACACATCGCAAGTGTCGCGGCCCTGACCGAGCACGACGTTGTGAGCGGATGCCGACACCCAGATCGTGCCGGTCGACGGGTCCATGCGCGGGCAGGGATCGCGGAAGCCGTGTCCGGCCGGCTGATCGACCATCACGACCCGCAAATTCTGAAGGAAGGCGCCGCCATCGATGCCGCGACGGACGAAAGCGCGCCCCTGATAATCGGGCGTGCCCTGATCGGCCGGATCATGATCGACGAAGGAAAAGAGCAGGAAATCGTCCTGGGCGCTCGCCGGGGCGTAGCGCAGTTCGACCGACAGCATGAGATTTGCGGCGATGTCATAGCTCAGGGCCACGTCCTGCCCTTCAGCCTTGCCCATCACGTAGGGCAGGCCTTGCAAATCGCCGGGTGCGGCACGGCGCATGATGCCGTCGTGCGGAGAATAGATGGCGATCGTCTCGCCTGGAGCGACAGCGATGAAGTCGAAGTCGCGGCCCAGCTCGAACCGGTTGCGACCGGGCTGAAGGGTGAGGTCGCTCGCAATGACGGCGACGCTGTCCATGCGACCTTCCGGCCGGCGGTGGCGCACCTTGCGGATGGTGACGGGCGTCGTCGCATTGGCATCGCCGGTGTATCGAAACACTTCGATCGCAGAGATATAGGCTATGCAGCCATTGGCGACCGGCCCAAGCTCGTCAAAATTCTTGCCGAGCAGGATGGTCGCATTGCTGGTCAGGTAAGACCCGTCCGCAGCCGCACCATAAGGGTCGAAGTCATAGGCCAGCGGATAGGCCGCGGGAAACAGTGGCTGCACCGCGGTAGCAGCGGCACCCCTCATCAGATTACCCATCTTGGCGCCCTTGGTCCTGCCGGCATCGGTCGGATCGGACACGACCACCAACTCGGCGCCGGTCGGTGCATCGATCACCGGCAGATCGGAAATCTTGGCCATGTCAGTATCCCCAGGCGCGCCAGCGAAAACCGCCGGTCTCGTGGATGTCGCGAATGTGATTTTGCACGAAGAGCTCCGCGCGGTCGGTGTAGAGGGCAAGCTCCTGGATCGTGGTCTGCCCGTCGTCGGTCAGATTGAGATTGCGGGTCATCGCCACCATGCCGAAGCACGCGGTCGGGAAAGGGGTCGGGAAGACCAGCGTGCTCCGGCCCTCGATCACAGGCACGGACCCCAGCCCCCACATTTCCACAAAGCCGTCAGGATGGATGCGGCGGCCGTTCTCGGAGAAGTCGGTCACGTAAGCGTCGCGCAGCGCGGCCGGGGTAAGCGCCACGTCGGCGGCGGTGCCGGCGCGTACCTGCGCGGCCGTCGCGGCCGTGACAGTCAGGACGCGGCTGGCGGACAGGTCGCCGCCGCCCTTGACCAGGCCGGCGCCGGTGATCGTGCGGCCGAGCAGGACCGCCATCGCATCGCCGATCGCATCCGCCAGGTCGCCGACCTCCTCGCGCAACTTCGCCGCCAGGCGGGCCAGCAGCGCGGCGGTTACGGCGAGCGCGCCCGGCGTGCCCGCATCGGCCTCCGCTTCCGTCGCCAGCTCGACCACGCCCTTGGTAGAGGTGGTCGCCGGCGGATAAAGGAAATTGGTGTCCCCGAAGGTCAGCGAGGACACGTCGGCGGTCGGGAAGACGACGTCGATCGCGAAGAGGGCCGCGCTCGCTACCGATTTTTGGAGGATCGGTTCCGGCTGCGAATAGACGGCGAACAATGTGCCGTCAGCGAGGAACAGGCCGAATCCTCGCACCAGGTAGCTGATCGGCTCATCGTCGCGGACCGTCATGTGGACGATGCCGTCCCCGACCTGCTCGCCCGATACCGTGGCGAGACGGCGCACCTCGCCCGGCAGTGCCGTCAGGGTCGGAGCCGTCACGAAATAAGACGGGGTGAGACCTACGCGGGCGATCGTCAGGTCGATGTCCTGATCGGCCTGCGCGGCGGTGAAGCGGGTCAGGCCGACCGTCGTGATGACCAGGGTGAGGGCGGACTGGGTCATGGGCGCGTGTCCAGAAAGGAGCCGGCGCCGTCCTCGATCGGCTCGCCGTCTTCCGTTTGCAGATAGGTCGCCCAATGAGGCGAGGTGTCGGTACTCAGGGTGGCGTCGGCGCGCAGGAGACCGGCCGCTCGGAGCGCACCTTGCACTCCCACAGCGCCGGCGGCGGCAACGGACTGGACCAGCCGCATGTGCTCGCGCAGCGGCTTGACGCGCGCCACCTCTCGAATGATCGCCTCGGCGAAAGCGGCGGTGGCGCGCCGGCCGCCCGGCGCGATGTTGGAAGCCGTGACCATCGGCACGACGACGTCGAAGGTGTGGGGCGCGGCGCGCGGTGTCGCCTCATGCCATTCGACCAGGTGCGCCAGCTGGTCGAAGCGGGCGATCACGGCTTCCACGGACAGGCGCGTGCCCTTGCGCCGGTGCAGCTCGATCGACTGTGCGACCGCCGCGCGCTTTTCCGCTTCGGTCCAGCCGGCGTCCCAGCTGTCGACCGACAGACCCCAGGCCATCCAAGGCAGGATGTCCATCGCGCAGGTCGCAGGGTCCCAAAGCGGGGCGATCGGAGCGTCGATCGCGCCGATCCGCGCGCAGGCATCCTCGATCCCGCGTTCGAGCGGGGTGGCATTGGGGGGCAGCAGGCTATCCGGCATAGCCGCCATGGGTCATGATGATGCCGGTGCAGCGCGCCGCCTCAGTAAGATCGCACAGCACGTCGCCCGGCCAGTCGATCAGCACCACATTCTCGACGCCGGGCACTTTCAGCGCCGCCTCGATCCCGACCGTTCGGACGTTACGGCCGAGCCTGAATGACTCGGCCAGATAGGCGTCGAGCGCCGCGCGCGCGGCGGACAGGACTATCTGAGGGTCGGGGCCGGCGAAGGTGGTCAGCACGGCGCTGATAGCGAATGGCACGATCCGTGCGGATGCGACTGTCACGAAGTCCCCGAGCGGGCGGATACCCCGGTCGGTGACCACGGAACGGACCGCAGCGATCAGCGCGGCAGAGGCGGTGCCGTCGCCGGCGCGGGCCAGCACGGACACCAGCACCTCGCCCGGCGCGGCCGACGTGGCGCTGGCATCGAGCACGCCGGCATCCGCAGCCTTGGCATGGGCGACATAGGCGAGTTCGGGGCCGGCCGAGGCAAAGCTTTCGGGGGCGAGCACCACGCGCTGGCGCAGGGCGTCGTCGTCCTCGAGCACGGCCGCAGCGCCCGTCGCGGGATCGGCCGGGGCGATGACCAGGCGCGCCACCCCGACCAGAGCGGCGAGCGCGTCGAGCATGGCGCCTGCGGCATAGGCGATCAGCAGCTGACGGGCGGCGTCATCGAACGCCTGGCGCAGCAGCTGTTCGCGGTAAGCGACGACGTCGAGCAGCTTCACCGCAGGGTCGGACGGCACCAGCGCGTCGAAAGCGATGCCGCGCGCCTGGAGATCCGCGATCATCGCGGCGCGGATGGTGGCCGCGTCCAGCTGCTCGACGATCGTCGGCGCCGGCAGACGGGACAGGTCAACGGTGGAGGAGCTGGAAAGCGCGGCCATGGCGCCGGGCATGTCGGCGCGGGGCGGGTTCGGGTTCCATGCCGGGCTGTTGTCGGGGGGCAGGTGACAACAGGCCGGTCAGGGCGCGACCTGCGCGCTGAGGCGGTCCAGGATGCGTCCGCGGTCGTCGGGGGTGATGCCGAGCACGACACGGGCGGGATAGGTGACGAGCGGAGAAGCGGGATCGCGGGCGACGTGGTCGGCCTGTCCGTATTGGTGGACCGCCATGATCCGGGCCATCGCGCCGACAAAGCCGACCTGAGCGTCGCCTTGCGAGCTTTCCTTTCGCAGGTAACGGGGGCCGGCCGCGCGCTGGAACATACGCTCCCGGCGGACCGACTTGCGGGCAGATCGGGAAGGGGACGCTTCGTCGCGCATCCGCTTTGATCGGAGACGGCCATTGCCTTGGCGCTTGCGGGGCACCATCGGCTCGCCGTCCGGCTGGACATTGGGGCGGATGCGGCCGGCATTGGCCTCGCGCAGATCCTGGGCGACGTCGCGGCCGAGCTGGCGACGCGCGCCGGGCTCCAGACGGCCGGCGAGATCGTCGAAGGCACCCACCAGCGGGGCGAAGTCATCGCCGGCGCCTGACCCGCGCGCGGCAGCGCTGGCGCGGCGTTTGAGGGTGCGGCGCGCCTCGCGGGCGGCCTGGCCTTTGCCGCTGGCGATCTGCTCGAGGTCGCTCACGGCGTAGCGCGGGCGACCAGCTCGGCGAGCGGGATCTCGCCCGTCATGCCGGCGATAAGGCCGGTGCCCGCGATAGCCGGCTCGGGCAGGGTCACCACGTTCCAGCCACCGCTTACGCGTGGGGTAACCTGGATCGCCTCGTTCAGCTCGAAGGAAAAGACGATGTCCCAGGTGGTCTGGTCGATGATGTCGGCCGCGAAGCCGAGCGCGGTATCCTCCCGCGCGAAGTCGAGCAGCCGGTCCGGCTGATGGGTCCCGAGCCACAGCAGCAGCGGCACGGCGATCTCGTCGGGCGAGCCGGTGAAATCGTGGAATTCGAGGCGGACGACGTAGCGCCATTCGTAGCGAACGCCCCCCATCATGTCGCTCGCGGTCAGGCGGGAGACCAGCCGTCCCTTGTCGACGAAGATCACCAGCCGGTCGGGGTCGTCCGCGAAGGCAGGGCAGGCGGCGACCAGCGCCGCCCGAAGGCTGTCGATCTTTTTCACGCCGCCTGCTCCGGCGTGACACCCAGCAGGCGTTCAAGCAGGCACCAGAAGCGGAGATGATCGAGCAGCGGGTTGAGCCAGTCGGTCAGGACGCAATAGCGCCGATCGGCTGGAGGGCGGTGATGCTGGGCGTGCTGGCGCACCGACTGGATCAGACCGACGTCCTGCAAAGCTCGCAGGAGCGATCCGGGCGAGGGTGCGAGGTGGGTGAGATAATGCACCATGGAGGTAAGCATCCCGCCCAGAACCGCGCCTGCCCACACCCATGACGAGCCGAGCAGCAGCCACCACAGGAAGGCGACCGCGCCGGCTGTGATCCAGGTGGTGCCATTTCGATCGAGAAAGGATTTCGCGACGAAGGCGAGGGGCTCGGCGTGGTGCTGACGGTTCGACGCAACGACATGCGTCCCGAGCAGGGGCGTATCCTCGGTCAGCACGCGATCTTCGAGCCAATGCAAGACCCCGCCAATGAAATCCGCGACGAGCCATCCCACAAGAAGCTTGGCCATGATCAGCAGGGCCATGTCGGTCACTTCCTTCCTCCATTGTTGGCGGGGCAGGTGCCCGGACTCGCCCAATTGACCAGCCGGTCGAGCCGGTCGGCATTGTCGCGTAGGGCGCGGGCGATGCGGATCAGCGCGCCGCGGACGGGCGTCGGGATCTGGGCGATCAGGCCGTCATCCTCGGGCAGGCCATCGGGCCGGTCGGCGCAGCGGGCGAGCGCGGCCGGGGGCGTGTCGCGGACCACGATCGGCTGCGGCACCGGCTTTTCGACGACGACCGGGTCAGCGCGAAGGCCCGGCAGGTGGGCGCAGCCCGGCAAAGCCGTTGAGAGCAGCATACCAGTCACGGCCAACAAGATTCGTGCGTTGGGCATTTTGTTCTGCGGCCTCCATCCGCGCAGTGGCCGCATTCGCCGCCTGAGCGGTGGCAAGCGCGGCCCGATTGTCCGCCATCTGGCGGGCGTCGTGGTCCTTCATCGCCTGGGCGAGCTGCTGGGCGGCGATCTCCGCCGAGTGCTGCTGGTACTGGACCAGCGCGGCGACCCTCGCCTGGCAGGCGGCGCCGCGCTCTACCCCGTGCTGGGCGGCGAAGCCGGTGCCCGACGCGGTGCAGATCAGCTCCGCGCGATGGGCGATATCGTCGCGATCGGCGCGGGCCTGTTCGCGACCGACATACAGCCAGGCGCCGATCGCGGCGACGATCGCCAGGACGATGAAGGCGCCTTCCGCCCTCAGCCGCGTCAGGGCGGCAGCGATCATGCGGGCTCTCCCGTTTCCATCATGTGCTCCAGGCGGACAGCTCGCGCGCCGACCTGGTCGTGCCAGCGGGACGCGCGCATACCGCGAACAGCCGCGGCGAAATCTTGCCGCGCCATCGCGGCCAAGGTGTTGCGGAAGGTGGCGAGGGTCGCGCCACCCATGTTGAAGAGCATATTCAGCAGCACGCGCTGGCGCACCGGATCGAGCTTGCGCCACCAGGGGAAGCGGCGATCAGCCTCCGCCTCGCAGGCGTCGATGTCGGCCGCCAGCAGGGCGCGGCTCTGCGCGCGCGTGATACCCGTGCGATACTTGCACCGCTCCACCGTGAGACCCAGCCGGCGCTGCTCGTCAGGCCGGATACCGACGTCATCGAGATTGCGGCCGACACCGATCGTCAACTTGCCGGCGGTGCAGCGATAGGCGTTCAGGCGTTCGCCCTCGTCTCGGATCAGCTCCGCTTGCAGCCTTGCCCGGTCGTAGGTCATGCGGCGCCACCCCCGCCGCCCTTGCGGCGCAGGAAGGGCACCATCTCGGCGACGCGCGCGGGCAGGTCCGCGACGATCTCCACGATGGAGCCCATGAAGCGGGGCGTCGCCTTGAACGCGACCAGGCCGACGACGAAGCCGATCGCCTGGCGGACAAAGGCGTCGAGGTCACCCCAAGGCCAGCAGGAGGCGACCGCGCCGGTACCGAAATAGCCGACGACGATGCCGACCCAGAGCTGAGTGAAGCGAGCCGCCCAGGTCAGCCCCTGCTCATAGGCAAGGCTGACCGTGGCGCCGAGCGCGGGAGGTAGCATCGATGCGAGGAAGGCGAGGGCGGCTTCGACGAGCCCGTGAGGCGTGTGGTCCATGCGCTCAATCCCAGAGCTGGACGAGGTCGACCTCGGCCGGGGTGGAGGGAAGGTCGGGGATGGTGACGGGCGTCCCCTCCGGCAGGGCGGTGCCGATCGCGGCGAGGCCGGGATTGGCGGCGAGCACCGCGGCCAATGCGGCCGCACCCTGGCCGGCCGCGCGCCACACCAGCGCGTCGAGGGACTCCCCCTGGAGCGAGCGCGCGATCACAGCAGGCGCACCCGGGTGCGCGCCTGGCCGAGGAGGTCGCGGATGGCGAGGGTGGCCGCCCGCAGCAGCTCGGGCGCGCGGGACGCGCGGTCGTCGCTGCGGCCCTTGCCGTCCGCTGTCGCGCTGATGTCGACATGGGTCTCGGCCAGGTCGGCCGCGGCATAGGCGTGGACAGCGCGGCGCCACAGCACCAGCGCGCGCGATTCGCCGCCGATCGGGGGCAGGACGCGGCCGGCGCGGTCGCGGACGATCGCATCGGCGAGCGCGGTGACGCCGGCGGACTGCTGCCCGGCGATCCAACCGG
>CAKTFL010000004.1 GCA_934555855.1 uncultured Sphingomonas sp.
CCCGACCGCGCCCAGTAGAAGCCGCGCTGCGGCGCGCGCAGGTGGTGGCTGCGATACTATGTCACACGGCGATAATGCGGAGCATGGCGGGTGTCGAACCGCTGGCCCGGACGCCAGTCGCGGGTATCGGTGGTCCGGGTGGTGACGACGGTACGGCCGTTGCCGTGTTCCCTGACCGTGGTGACGGTGCGCTGCTGCGGCGCGGCCTCGGCCGCGGTGGCCAGCATCGGGCCGGCGACCAGCGTGGCCGCGATGGCGCTCAGGATCAGCTTCTTCATATCACGCTCCCAATGACGTTGCGGCGCCTCGATGGCGTCGAGCCTCTATCTAGGCGTCGAATGTCTCCTCCCCGTCCCATGATCGGGCCGAAATTGTCGCTGCGTGTCGCAAGGGCGGCGGGTCGGTTCAGGTTGCCAGCCGCGCGCACTCTGCCTAGGGCGCGCCTTTTGAGCGATGTAATAAGGAGAGGACCGTTGCGCGCGTTCGTTTTTCCCGGCCAGGGCAGTCAGTCGGTCGGCATGGGCCGCCAGCTTGCCGAGGCCAGCCCCGCCGCGCGCGAAGTCTTCCAGGAAGTCGACGAGGCGCTGGGCCAGCATCTGTTCCGCATCATGACGGACGGTCCGGCGGACGAGCTGACCCTGACCGCGAACGCCCAGCCTGCGATCATGGCGAACGCGCTCGCGACATTGCGGGTGCTCGCCCGCGAGGGCGGCGTGCGGCTGGCGGACAAGGCGGACTTCGTGGCGGGTCATTCGCTGGGCGAATATTCCGCCCTGTGCGCGGCGGAAGCGTTCGACCTGTCCACCACGGCACGCCTGCTGAGGACGCGGGGCGAGGCGATGCAGGCGGCGGTGCCGGTCGGGCAGGGGGCGATGGCGGCGCTGCTCGGCGCCGACCTCGACAAGGCGCAGACGATCGCCGGTGCTGCCGTGGACGCGATCCTGGCGGAAGGCGGGGCCGAACTGATCTGCGCCGTCGCCAACGACAATGATCCGGGCCAGGTGGTAATTTCTGGCCATCGCGAGGCGGTGGAGCGCGCGGCGCAGCTCGCCAAGGACCTCGGCGCGAAGCGGGCGGTGCTGCTGCCTGTCTCCGCGCCTTTCCATTGCCCGCTGATGCAGCCCGCCGCCGACGCGATGGAGGCTGCGCTGGCCGGGGCGATGATCGGCGCGCCGCTGGTGCCGGTCTATGCCAATGTCGATGCCGTGCCGATCGCCGACCCCGGCCAGATCCGCGTCGCGTTGGTGCGGCAGGTCACCGGCATGGTCCGCTGGCGCGAGTCCGTGCTGGCGATGCATGAAGCGGGCGTGACGCAGGTCGTTGAATTCGGCGGCAAGGTGCTCGCCCCGATGGTGAAGCGGATCGCGCCCGACCTGGATGCGATCAGCGTCGTGTCGATGGACGACATCGAGGCGCTCGTCGCGAAGCTATAGTTTTTCGGAGAAATGAAGATGTTCGACCTTTCTGGCATGACCGCACTGGTCACCGGCGCGTCCGGCGGCATCGGCTCGGCGATCGCGCGGGCTCTGGCGGGGCAGGGGGCGCGGCTTGCCGTGTCGGGCTCCAATGCCGAGAAGCTGGAAAGCTTCCGCGCTTCGCTCGGCGGCGACCATGTCGCGGTGCCCTGCAACCTGTCGGACGCGGCCGCGGTCGACGCGCTGGTGCCGCAGGCGCTGGACGCACTCGGCGGCCGGATTGACATCCTGGTCAACAATGCCGGCGTCACCCGCGACAACCTTGCCATGCGGATGAAGGACGAGGAGTGGGACCAGGTGATCCGCGTCAACCTGGAGGCCGCATTCCGCCTGATCCGCGCCGCCGCCAAGCCGATGATGAAGGCGCGCTTCGGCCGGGTCGTCTCGATCACCTCGGTGGTGGGCGCAACCGGCAATCCCGGCCAGGCCAATTATGCGGCGTCCAAGGCGGGGCTGGTCGGCATGTCCAAGGCGCTGGCGCAGGAACTGGCCAGCCGCAACATCACGGTGAACTGCGTCGCGCCCGGCTTCATCCGCTCGGCGATGACCGACGTCCTGCCGGAGGCGCAGAAGACCGCGCTGCTGACCCGCATCCCCGCGGGCGACCTGGGTACGGGAGAGGATATCGGCGCCGCCGTCGTCTACCTGGCATCGAGGGAGGCGGGCTATGTCACCGGCCAGACGCTGCACGTCAACGGCGGCATGGCGATGATCTGAGCCCCCGCCGATCCCGGCAATCGGCGCGACAAGTGCCGTTGTCAGGACCGCGCGCGCATTCTAGGTCGTTGGGACAGTAGCCATTCCGGCGCTTGCCACCCGAACGGCCGCGCTCTACGGGCGTTCAGGAAATATCAAACTCCGCAAGGAACGAAGAGGGATTATCATGAGCGAGACCGCCGACCGCGTGAAGAAGATCGTCGTCGAGCACCTCGGCGTCGAGGCCGACAAGGTGACCGAGGACGCGAGCTTCATCGACGACCTGGGCGCGGACAGCCTCGACATCGTCGAGCTCGTGATGGCGTTCGAGGAGGAATTCGGGGTCGAGATCCCCGACGATGCCGCCGAGAAGATCACCACCGTAAAGGACGCGATCAGCTATATCGACGAGCACAAGGGCTGATCTTTCCTCCGGTCTGGCCCCGGTTCGCGCCGGTGGGCAGACCGCCGGGCCCGCAAGGGTCCGATCGGGACGTTCAGGAAGCGTTCCACCTGTTCACGGTGTCGGCGGATGATCTTCTCATCCACCAGCCGGATACATGGCAGGACAGGGCTTCGACAGGCTCAGCCCGGATCAGGGCTGGGCCTGTTTTGATTTAGAACGCGGTGCCGCGCGCGGATCAGGCGGCAGGAGACTGGAATATGCGTCGCGTCGTCGTCACCGGCCTCGGCCTCGTCACCCCGCTCGGCGCGGATGTCGAAACCGCGTGGCAGAACATCATCGCCGCGAAATCCGGCGCCGGCACGATTGCCCGGTTCGACGCCACCGATTTCCACACCAACTACGCCTGCGAAGTGAAGCCGGCCGGTCATGAATATGGCTTCGACGCCAACAAGCGCGTCGATCACAAGGTCCAGCGCCAGGTCGATCCGTTCATCGTGTTCGGCATCGATGCCGCGGGGCAGGCGATCGAGGATGCGGGCCTGACCGACATGAGCGAGGAGGAGCGGCTGCGCGCCGGCTGCTCGATCGGATCAGGGATCGGCGGCCTGCCGGGTATCGAATCCGAATCGCTGGTGCTGGCCGGCAAGGGGCCCAAGCGGGTCAGCCCGCACTTCGTGCACGGCCGCCTCATCAATCTCATCTCCGGCCAGGTATCGATCAAATACGGGCTGATGGGTCCCAATCACGCGGTGGTGACCGCCTGCTCGACCGGAGCCCATTCGATCGGTGACGCCGCGCGGATGATCGCGATGGACGATGCCGACGTGATGCTGGCGGGCGGCGCGGAAAGCGCGATCTGCCCGATCGGCATCGCCGGTTTCGGTCAGGCGCGCGCGCTGTCCACCGGCTTTCGCGACGAGCCGTGGCGGGGCAGCCGACCCTATGATCGGGATCGCGACGGCTTCGTCATGGGCGAGGGCGCGGGCGTGGTCGTGCTGGAGGAATATGAGCACGCCAAGGCGCGCGGTGCGAAGATCTATGCCGAGGTCATCGGCTACGGCCTGTCGGGTGATGCCTATCACGTCACCGCGCCGCATCCTGAGGGCTCGGGCGCATTCCGTTCGATGCAGATGGCGATCCGGAAATCCGGGCTGTCGCTGGGCGATATCGACTACATTAACGCGCACGGCACCTCGACCCCGTTGGGCGACGAGCTGGAGCTGGGCGCCGTGCGCCGCCTGTTTGGCGACGCGCTGGACGGCGTGTCGATGAGCTCGACCAAGTCGGCGATTGGCCACCTGCTCGGCGGCGCGGGCGCGGTGGAGTCGATCTTCTGCATTCTCGCGATGCGCGACGGCATCGTGCCGCCGACGCTCAACCTCGACAACCCCAGCGAGAATTGCGTCGGCGTCGACCTGGTCCCGCACAAGGCCAAGGAGCGCAAGGTGCGCGCGGTGCTCAACAACAGCTTCGGCTTTGGCGGCACGAACGCCTCGCTGGTGATGAAGGCGATCTGAGGAACCGATGATGCGCCGCCTCGGCTGTTTCGGCCTGCTGGCTGGCCTCGCGGCGCTGGTCGCCGTCGTGCTGGTGGTGCGCGGCTGGGGCGGCGCGGGACCGAACCCGCGCACGCTGACCTTTCAGGTGCCTCAGGGTGCTAGCCTGGCGACAACGGCGCGGGACCTGGAAAAGGCCGGCGCGATCTCCTCCGCCTATCGCTTCCGCCTGCTGGCGCGCGCGTTCGGATCGGGCGACCCGATCAAGGCGGGCGAGTATCGTGTGCCGGCGCATATCAGCGCTTCAGACATTCTGAAAATGCTTCAGGGCGGCAAGGTTCTCCAGCGGCTGGTGGTCGTGCCGGAGGGCTATCCCTCCGTGCTGGTCCATGACGCCCTGATGGAGGCGGACGGGTTGGCCGGCCCGGTGGCGGTGCCGGCGGAAGGGACGATCCTGCCCGACAGCTATGCCTTTCAGCGCGGCGACACGCGCGTGTCGCTGGTTGGGCGGATGCAGACTGCGATGAAGACCTATCTCGCTTCGGCCTGGAGCAGGCGGAAGCCCGGCCTTGCCGTGACCACGCCGCACCAGGCGATCATCCTCGCCTCCATCGTCGAAAAGGAAACGGGCAAGCCTTCGGAGCGCCGCATGGTCGCGGCAGTCTATTCCAACCGTTTGAAGCGGCACATGCCGCTACAGGCGGACCCGACGGTGATCTACCCGATCACCCAGGGGCGCCCGCTCGGCCGGCGCATCCTGTTGTCGGAACTGCGTGCGAAGAACGGCTACAACACTTACGCCTCGCCCGGTCTTCCGGTCGGGCCAATCGCCAATCCGGGCCGCGCGTCCATCGATGCCGTCCTGGACCCGGCCAGCACTCAGGCGCTGTATTTCGTAGCCGACGGCACGGGCGGGCATGTGTTCGCCAACACGCTGGCCGAGCATAATGCGAACGTGGTCAAGTGGCGTGCCTATCGCGCCGCCCACGGGATTTGAACCGCTCGACGGGCTAGTCGGGCTTCTTTGCGGTAGATCTGCGAGGGGGGGACATTTCCTTGTGAGCTGCGTCACCCCGGACCTGTTCCGGCATGACGAAGGAAATATACGGAGACCCGGTCTCTCCCGCGTCCCCTGATGACCCGCAGCCCTGCGTTACCGCCTTACCCCCGCAACGCCGCCGCGCTGCGCGCCTTGGCTTCCATCTCGGCCGGCGTTCCGGTCGCGACCCAGCTGCCGCCGACACACAGCACCGGGTCGAAGGCGAGCCAATCGGGCGCGCTCGCTTCGGTGATCCCGCCGGTGGGACAGAAGCGACACTGGAAGAAGGGCGCGGCGAGCGCTTTCAGCGCCGGCAGGCCGCCGCTGGTCTCCGCCGGAAAGAACTTGAAATGGGTCAGCCCCATGTCGAGCCCGCGCATGATATCGCCCGCGGTCGCGACGCCGGGAAGATAAGGCACGCCGCTCTGGACGATGCGCTCGCCCAGCCGCCCGGACAGGCCGGGCGACACGATGAACTCGGCTCCGACCTCCATCACCTGCTCGAACTGATCGGTGGATACCACAGTGCCCGCGCCGACGATCGCGCCGGGCACCTGCTTCATCTCGCGAATGACGTCGAGCGCGGCGGGGGTTCGCATCGTCACCTCCAGCACCTTGAGCCCGCCCGCGACCAGGGCCTCCGCAATCGGACGCGCCTGCGCGACGTCGCGGATCACCAGCACCGGGATGACCGGGCTGGTCTGCATGATATCGGCAATGTCGTTCATGAATGGGGTCCCTGATGCTGCTGGGCAAAGGCGGCGGCGGCTCCGAACAGGCCGGGCTGCGGATGGGTGATGAGCTTTACCGGGATGCCGGCCATCATGGTCTGGAACCGTCCCTTGGCGACGAAACGTTGGTCGAAGCCGGAGCGGATCAGCTTGTCCTTGATGCGAAGACCCAGGCCCCCGGCGATGACGACACCTTTCGCGCCATGCGCCAGCGCAAGGTCGCCCGCCACTGCGCCGAGCGCGAGGCAGAAGCGATCCAGCGCGGCGAGCGCGATCGAGTCGGTGCCCTCTAGCGCTTCGGTCCAGATCGTCTTGTCGTCGCGGCTGTGAACGGGTCGCCCTTCAAGTTCGGCGAGCGTTTCGTAGATCGCGACAATTCCCGGCCCGGCGCAGATCCGTTCGGCGGACACACGGGTAAACGTCTTGCGGAGGCGCCTCACCAGCGCATCCTCGATCCCGTCGAGTGGCGCGTAATCGACATGGCCGCCCTCCGTCGACAGGACGTGATAGCGGTCGTCGTGCTTGAAGACCTGTGCGACGCCCAAGCCAGTGCCCGGCCCGCAAACCGTCGTCACGCCTTGAGCCGGCAGCGGACCTCCGGGTCCGCAGATATGATCGAAGTCCTCGTCAGGCAGCTGAGCGACCGCATGACCTATCGCGCCGAAGTCGTTGATAATGCTCCAGGTATCAGCGCCCAAGCGCTCCGGGATCAGCGACGGCCGAATAACCCAGGGATTGTTGGTCAGCCGGATCACGTCGCCGGTGATCGGGGAGGCGACCGCGATGGACGCAGCGTTCGGTAGCGGCCGGCCGGCCTGCTGACCGAATGCCTGCCACGCTGTCTGCAGGCTGGCATGTTCCGCCGTCTTCAGCGTGACCGGGGTGCCGAGCGACACGACACGACCGCCCTCCACCTCCGCGATGGCGAAGCGCGCATGTGTGCCGCCGATATCGACCGCGACCAGTTCCATTGCCGTGACTTCCCCCTTCAGAGCATCGCGCCCGCGAGGACGGCCGATGCCCCTTTTTCCGCCTCGTCGGCAAGCCCGCGAAACATGCCGAACAGTTCGCGGCCCATGCCGCTGGCGGGCGGCGGCGCGACGGCCTGTTCGCGCGCCGCCCATTCCTTCGGATCGACCAGCGCGTCCAGCGTGCCGTTCACGGCGTCAAGCCGGATCAGGTCGCCGTCGCGCACGCGGCCGATCGGGCCGCCGACACCGTTCGATCCCGGCAGCGCCTCGGGCGAGAGGTGGATGGCGCACGGCACCTTGCCGCTCGCGCCCGACATGCGCCCGTCGGTGACCAGCGCAACCTTGAACCCCCGGTTCTGGAGCACGCCGAGCGGCGGGGTCAGCTTGTGCAGTTCCGGCATCCCGTTGGCGCGCGGCCCCTGGAAACGTACGACCACGACGACGTCGCCGGTCAGCTCGCCCGCCTTGAAAGCTTCGAGTACCTCCAACTGGTCGGAAAACACACGCGCAGGCGCTTCGATCATCCAGCGCTCGCGCTCAACGGCCGACACCTTGATGCAGGCGCGCCCTAGATTGCCCTGAAGGATCCGCATTCCGCCATCGGGGGAAAAGGGGGTGGCGGCCGGCCGGACGATGGTCTCGTCGCCGCTCGGGCCGGGATCGCGCCACACCAGCGCCTCACCGTCCAGCTCCGGCTTCTCGCCATAACCGGACAGATCGTCGGCGGCGACGGTCATGATGTCGCGGTGAAGGTAGCCCGCGTCCAGCAGCTCGCGCACCACAAACGGCATCCCGCCCGCCGCCTCGAAGCCGTTCACGTCGGCGGAACCGTTGGGATAGACACGCGCGATCAGCGGCACCGCGGCGGACAGCCGGTCCATGTCCTGCCAGTCGATGACGATCCCCGCCGCCCGCGCGATCGCGGGAAGGTGGAGCAGGTGGTTGGTGGAGCCGCCAGTCGCCAGCAGGCCGACGGCCGCGTTCACGATCGCCTTTTCATCGACACAGCGCGCGAGCGGGCGATAGTCGTTGCCGTCCTGGCCGATCGCGGCGAGCCGGTGGACCGCGGCGCGGGTCAGCTCCTGGCGCAGCTTCGTGCCCGGATTGACAAAGGCCGCGCCGGGCATGTGCAGGCCCATGACCTCCATCATCATCTGATTGGTATTGGCCGTCCCGTAAAAGGTACAGGTGCCGCGCGAATGATAGGCGCCTACCTCCGCTTCCAGCAGTTCCTCGCGACCGGCCTTCCCCTCGGCATAGGCTTCGCGCACCGCGGCCTTGGCCTTGTTGGGCAGTCCGGACGGCATCGGCCCGCCGGGGATCAGGATCATCGGCAGGTGGCCGAAGCGCAGTGCGCCCATCAGCAGCCCCGGCACGATCTTGTCGCAGATGCCGAGCAGCGCCGCGCCCTCGAACGTGCCATGGCTGAGCGCGACCGCGGTGGAGAGCGCGATGGTGTCGCGGCTGAACAGCGACAGCTCCATGCCCGGATAGCCCTGCGTCACGCCGTCGCACATTGCCGGCACGCCGCCCGCCACCTGCGCCGTCGCGCCCGCCTCGCGAGCCCAGACCTTCATCTGTTCGGGATAGCGGTAGTAGACCGCGTGCGCCGACAGCATGTCGTTATAGGCCGTGACCAGCCCGATGTTCATGCCCTTGTCGGCGCGCAGCGCGTCGCGGTCCTCATGCGTGCCGGCATAGGCATGGGCAAGGTTGGCGCAGCCCAGGTTGGGACGGCGGATCGCATTGTCCGCCTCGCGCTCCATCAGCGCGAGATAGGCGGCACGGCTCGCGCGCGAGCGTTCGATGATGCGGTCGGTGACCGCGAGGACCTGCGGGTTCATCGCAAAAACTTCCGTTCGCCCTGAGCGTGTCGAAGGGCCGTTCTTCCTTGAGCGCGCCCTAAAAGAAAAGGCGGGACTTCGACAGGCTCAGCCCGAACGGCATTATACCAGACTATGGCGCCCAATGAATGTCCACCGGCAGCTCCGCGTCGGCCAGCACCCGGCCGATCGGATAGGCGGAGCCCGCCCCCTGCTTGATGGCCTTTTCGATCACGGCGCGCTTGCCCTGGCCGGTGACCGCGATCATCAGCGCGCGGGCGGCGACGATGCCCTGGCGCGAAAGAGTGACGCGCGCCACCGGCGCTTCCGGCGGCAGCGGATCGGGCATGACGCCCAGCGCCCGGCGCTCCTTGGGTCCGTTCAGCGCCTCATCGAAGTCGGGACCCGGAAAGATCGAGGCGGTGTGCCCGTCGCCGCCCACGCCCAGCAGGCACAGGTCGAGCGGCCAGTGCAGGTCTTGCATCAACGCGTCGGCCGACTTGCCCGCGGTCTTGTAGTCCGCCGTCGCCTGCGGAACGACCGGGATCACCCGCGCGCCCTTGGGAATGAACGCCTTGCCGATCATCGTCACGTTGGACAGCGGATCGCCCAGCGGCACCACGCGCTCGTCGGTGGGTACGATCGTGACACGCTTCCAGTCCAGCTTGGCCTTGGTCAGCTTCTCATAGATCGGGATCGGCGTCTTGCCGCCGGGCAGCGCGATCACCGCCGCGCCGCGCGCATCGATCGCGCTTTCGATGATGAACTGGACGTCGCCGGCCACCGCTTCGGCCATCTCAGCGGCGTCGTCATACTCCCACCACTCGATTTCTTCGCTCATAATTCAAACTCCGTGGGAGAAACTGCTTAATCGTCCTGCCAGGTCACATCGTCGCGCTCGGTCAGCGCGATCGCGGCCGAAGGGCCCCAGGTGCCGGTCGGGTACTTTTTGGGCTTCATGTCGTTGGCGGCCCAGCCGTCGCGGATCGCGTCGATCCACTTCCACTGCGCCTCGACCTCGTCTCGGCGGACGAACAGGGTCTGATCGCCCTCGATGAAATCGAGCAGCAGCCGCTCATAGGCGATCCGCCGGCGCGTGCCCGCGAACTCGGCGTCGAGGCTGAGGTTCAGCGGCACCTCGCGCAGGCGGACGCCCTTGCGGTCAAGGCCCGGCTCCTTGGCCATGACCAACAATTGCACATATTCCTCCGGCTGGAGCCGGATGATGAGCGTGTTGGGCTGAAGCCGGCCGCCCCGCGACTGGAACATGGAGTGTGGTACGGGCTTGAACTCGATCGCGATTTCAGAGCGGCGGGTCGCCATCCGCTTGCCGGTGCGGAGATAGAAGGGGACACCCTGCCAGCGCCAGTTGTCGACATAAGCCTTGATGGCGACAAAGGTCTCGGTATCCGACGCCTTGCCGAGCTCGTCGACATAGCCCTCCACCACTTCGCCCTTCATGGCACCGGAGGTGTACTGGCCAATCACCGTATCCTGTTCGACCTCATCGGCAGTAATCGGTCGCAAGCTGTGGAACAGCTTGGCCTTTTCGTCGCGCACGGCCGTGCCGTCGAAGCGGGCGGGGGGCTCCATCGCGATCAGGGCGAGCAGTTGCAGGATATGGTTCTGCACCATGTCCCTCAGCGCGCCCATGCCGTCATAATAGCCGGCGCGCTCCTCCAGCCCGACCGTCTCGGCGATGGTGATCTGGACATTGGCGATGCCGCGCGCATTCCACACCGGCTCGAAAAAGGAGTTGCCGAAGCGCAGCGCCAGGATGTTCTGGACCGTTTCCTTGCCGAGATAATGGTCGAATCGGAACGTCCTCGGCTCCGGAAAGGCGGCGAACACGGCATTGTTGATGTGACGGCTCGACTCGAGATCGTAGCCCAGCGGCTTTTCCAGGCCGATCCGGACCGCCTCGCCGGTCAGGCCGACGGATTGCAGGCCGGCGATGGCGGGCTCGAACAGCGAAGGTGCGGTGGACAGGAAGATGGCGAGCCCGCCGGACACGTCGCCGACCTTTTCGGCCAGCGCCCCGAAGCAGTTCACGTCCGACAGGTCGGCCGGCTGGAACATCAGCCGCTGGATGAAGGCGCCGAACGACTCCGGGTCCTGTCGGTCCGCCGGCAGATGCTGTTCCAGCGCGTGCCGAGCGAACTGCTGGAAGCCGGCATCGTCGAGCTCGCTGCGCGCCGAGCCGATGATCGTCAGGCCCTCAGGCAGCAGCCCGTCGGCATGAAGGTTGTAGAGCGACGGCAGCAGCATCCGTTGCGACAGGTCGCCGGTCGCGCCAAACAGCAGGAGCTTGCCGACAGGGGTTCGCTGCATGGTGGATACTCCTCGTCAGAATGTTAGGCCGGCGAGCGGATCGAGCCCGGCCATGATGTTGAGGTTCTGTACCGCCGCGCCGGCCGCACCCTTGCCGAGATTGTCCAGCGTGGCCACGAGTCGCGCCTGGCCCGTGCCCGGATTGCCGCATACCCGCAGTGTCATGCGGTCGGTTCCGGCATTTTCCTCGATGGTGACGGCGGTGTCGTCGCCGCTCGCGAGCGTCACCAAAGGCGTGGCGGCATAAGCCTCGCGGAGCACGTCCTCGACGGCCGCAAGAGAAGGGGTGCCGGGCAGGGCGACGAGTGGCAGGGGGACCTCGCCCAGCATCCCGCGATAGGTGCGCGCCACCGCCGGCTGGAACACCGGCGGATGGGCGAGCCCGGCACCGACGCGCATCTCGGGCAGATGCTTGTGCGCGAGCGTCAGGCCGTAGGCGCGAAAGGCGGTGTCGGTGCCGCCCTCCTCGCACTCCGCCACCATCGCCTTGCCGCCGCCCGAATAACCGGACACCGCGTTGAAGCTGAGCGGCCAGTCCGGGGGAATCCGGCCCGCCCGCACCAGCGGCGCGACCAGGGCCAGGAACGCGGTCGGGTAGCAGCCGGGATTGGACACCAGCCGGGCCGTGACGATCCGCTCCGCCTGTCCGGGCGAAAGCTCCGGGAAGCCATAGGTCCAGCCGGTCGCGACACGATGGGCGCTGGACGCGTCGATCACGCGCGTGCGGTCGTTCGCGACCATCGCCACCGCTTCCCGCGCCGCTTCGTCGGGCAGGCAAAGGATCACGAAGTCGGCATCGTTGATCGCCTCGCGGCGTGCAGCCGCGTCCTTGCGCGCTTCGCCTCGCAGCACCAGCAGCGACAGCTCGGGACGGCCGCCAAGCCGCTCGCGGATCTCAAGGCCGGTGGTCCCGACCGCCCCGTCGATGAAAACCGACACCGTCATGCCTGCGGCTCCGCAAGCAGGCTGGCATCCAGATATCCGACCAGGCCGGCGTCCGGCGCGATGCCCCAGGCATCGTCGCCGATCACGTCCAGCAGTTCAAAACGATCGCCGGAGGCGAGAGAGGCGAGCACCTCCCCATCGGGATCACGAACGGCACGCAGCGCGGCGGCGGCAGTCAGCACTCGCGCGGCCGGAGCGGCGTAATGAGGCGCGAAGACATGGCGGGCCAATCGCACATCGGCCAGGTCTGGCCGCACCGCGTTGGTACGCGGGTCCAGCCTCGCCGACCGTCCGGTCAGCGCGAACTGGTCACGCGGTTGCGTGGGCAAGATGGCGCTGGGGGGCTGCAGCGCTGCCGTCGCCGATGAAATGCCCGAATTCTTCAAGAAAGTCTGCCCCTTCCGGTGTGCGCGCGACGAAGATGTTGCGCTTGTCGGCATCGTCACGCTGGCGGCGCAGATAGCCGAGCGCGCCCAGCCTGTTCAAGGCGCGCGTAACGACCGGCTTGGACACGTTCAATGCCCGCGCCAATCCGCGCACGGTGTGGGGTCCCGGATTGAGGTAAACCACCAGAAGCAGTGCCATCTGCCGGTTGGTGAGATCCGGCTCCCCCGATCGAACATAGTCGACCAAAGCGCCCATCCAGGCCGATAGCGATTGGGCTGCCGCAGTTGCCATCGCGATATGTCCCGCCAATCAGAAGGTGTTCGTTTCGGCGTCATAACGCCTGCCGGTCACGCAAGGTTTCCGCAGAAATCCGCGATTCTCATAGGTTAGCTGATGGCAACGCAGGGCCGGTTGATCGGTTGCCGACTTACGCCTATGTGGCCCGAGCCGGCCCATGCGGCCTATCCGGGATCATCAGACAGTCCATGTTCGCCTTTCTGCTCGTCGTCCACTTCGTCATCGCGGCTGCACTGGTGGCCGTGATCCTGATGCAGAAGTCTGAGGGTGGCGGCCTGGGCATGGGCGGCAGCCCGTCCGGCCTGATGAGCGCGCGCGGCGCGGCGGACTTCCTGACCCGCGCCACCGCCACGCTCGCGACGCTGTTCGTCGCCATGTCGATCGGTCTGGCTGTCTACGCGTCGACACGGCGCACCGATACGGTCGATACTTCGCTCGCCCGCTCGGCCCCGCTGCCTAGCCGCGATGCGGTGCCGAACACGCCCGCCGACGCGGCCGCCCTTCAGGGAGCGGCCGGTGTCGCCGCCGCTACGGCCGGCAACGCTACGGCTCCCGCCGACAACGCCGCGGTCCCGCTCGCCCGTTAATCCTTCATTGCGACCGGCAGAGTCGCCTGCGTCACGCGGGCGCTTGTCGTTCGCCCCCAATCAACGCTAGGCGGTTCTTCCCATGGCGCGGTTCATTTTCATCACCGGCGGCGTGGTCTCGTCGCTCGGCAAGGGTCTGATGGCGGCCTCGCTGGCGGCTCTGCTCCAGGCGCGTGGCTACCGGGTTCGGATCCGCAAGTTCGACCCTTATCTCAACGTCGATCCGGGCACGATGAGCCCGTATCAGCATGGCGAGGTGTACGTCACCGACGATGGCGCGGAGACGGACCTGGACCTTGGCCATTACGAGCGCTTCACCGGCGTCGCCTCGCGCCAGTCGGACAACGTCACCTCCGGCCGGATCTACAAGACGATCATCGAGCGCGAGCGGCGCGGCGATTATCTGGGCGCGACCGTTCAGGTGATCCCGCATGTGACCGACGCCATCAAGTCGTTCGCGCGCGCGGAGACGGACGATCTCGATTTCGTGCTCTGCGAGATCGGCGGCACGGTTGGCGATATCGAGTCGCTGCCTTTCATCGAGGCGATCCGGCAGCTTCGCAACGATCTGGGCCGTGGTCAGTCGATCTCGATCCACACCACGCTGGTTCCCTATATCGCCGCGGCCGGCGAGCTGAAGACCAAGCCGACCCAGCATTCCGTCCGCGAGCTGGCGGCGCTCGGCGTGCAGCCCGACGTGCTGGTGTGCCGCTGCGAGCACCCGCTTCCCATGTCGGACCGCGCCAAGATCGCGCTGTTCTGCAACGTCCCAACCAGCGCCGTCATCCCGGCGCTCGACGCCAAGTCGATCTATGCCGTGCCCCTGCAATATCATGCCGAAGGTCTGGACAGCGAAGTGCTGCGCGCGTTCGGCATCGAGCCGGAGGGGGCGCCCGACCTGTCACGCTGGCAGAAGATCGTCGACGCGCTCACCAATCCCGAAGGGGAGGTGACGATCGGCGTCGTCGGTAAATATGTCGGCCTCCAGGACGCCTACAAGTCGCTCAACGAGGCGCTGGTCCACGGCGGCATCGCCAACCGGGTCAAGGTCAACATCCGCTGGATCGACGCCGAGCTGTTCGAGGGCGACAAGTCGGAGATCGCCGGCCAGCTGGAGCCGTGCGACGCGATCCTGGTTCCAGGCGCGTTCGGCGAGCGTGGGGCGGAGGGCAAGATCGAGAGCGTCCGCTTCGCCCGCGAGCGCGAGATTCCCTATTTCGGCATCTGCTTTGGGATGCAGATGGCGTGTGTCGAGGGCGCGCGCGACCTGGCGGGAATCGCGAACGCCTCCTCGACCGAGTTCGGTCCCACCGAGGAGCCGGTCGTCGGTCTCATCACCGAATGGATGGGCCGTGATGGGCTCGAAAAGCGCGCGGCGGAAGGCGATCTGGGCGGAACGATGCGGCTCGGCGCCTATCAAGCGAAGCTGGACGGCAACAGCGTCGTCGCGTCCATCTACGGCTCGGAGGCGATCTCCGAGCGGCATCGCCACCGCTATGAGGTCAACACGGGTTACAAAGAGGCGCTCGAAAAAGGCGGGCTGGTGTTTAGCGGCATGTCGCCCGACGGCACGCTGCCGGAGATCGTCGAGCGCCCGGACCATCCCTGGTTCGTCGGCGTCCAGTTCCACCCGGAGCTGAAGTCCAAGCCCTTCGACCCGCATCCGCTGTTCGCGAGCTTCATCGGCGCTGCGGTGAAACAAAGCCGGCTGGTCTGATCGGGTGCCGGGCCGTAGCGCAGACGACGGGATGGCCCAGTCAGTACATCGCTCGGCACGGCGCGACCTGACCATCGGCCCGATCGGCGGGACCCTGCTGGCCTTTGCGCTGCCGACGCTCGGGTCGAACATCCTCCAGTCGCTGAACGGGTCGATAAACACGATCTGGGTCGGACGTTTCCTGGGCGAGGGCGCGCTGGCGGCGACCTCCAACGCCAACATCATCATGTTCCTGATGTTCGGCGCGGTGTTCGGCTTCGGCATGGCCGCTACCGTGCTGGTCGGGCAGAGCTTCGGCCGGGGCGATGTCGATGAGGCGCGGCGCGCGGTCGGCAGCGCGATCGGGCTGGTGCTTGCCGGATCCGTGGCCATTGGCCTGCTCGGTTTCCTGTTTTCTCCGGACATCCTGCGGCTGCTCGCGACGCCGGGCGATGCCATGACCCTTGCGCAGGAGTATCTCCGCGTCATCTTTCTCGGCCTGCCGGCGTCCATGTTGCTCGTGGTGCTGATGATGGCCCTGCGCGGCTCGGGCGACTCTATGACGCCGCTATGGTTCATGGCGCTGAGCGTCGTGCTCGACAGCGGCCTCAATCCCCTGCTGATCGCCGGGATCGGGCCGTTCCCGCGCATGGGGATCGCCGGCTCCGCCACTGCCACGCTGATTGCGAACCATGTCTCGGCGGCGGCGCTGGTCGGCTATATCTATTGGCGCGATCTGCCGATCCGATTGAAGGGAGGAGAGCGGCGCTACCTCCTTCCCGGCCGCGCGCTGGCGGTGGAGATCATCCGCAAGGGCCTGCCGATGGGGGCACAGATGCTGGTCATGTCCAGCGCGGGGCTGACCATGGTCGGGCTGGTCAACCGGCTGGGCGTCGACACCGCTGCGGCATTCGGCGTGTCGCAGCAGCTATGGACCTATATCCAGATGCCGGCGCTCGCGATCGGCGCGGCGGTCAGCTCGATGGCGGCTCAGAATATTGGCGCAAGTCGCTGGGATCGCGTCGAGTCCATCACCCGCTGGGGCGTGCTGTTCAACGTACTGCTCACCGGCGCGATGGTGGCGGTGGTGCTGCTGTTCGACCGCACCGTCATGGCGCTGTTCGTGGATGCGGGCAGCCCGGCCCTGCCGATCGCCCGCCACATCCAGCTGATCGCGAGCTGGCAGTTCATCGTCTTCGGGATCACGATGGTGCTGTTCTCGACCGTGCGGGCCAATGGCGCCGTGCTTGGGCCGCTCGCGATGCTGATCGTGTCGATGTATCCGGTTCGGCTAGGCTTCGCGCTCGGAGCACGCGACTGGATCGGACCCGATGCTCTGTGGTGGAGCTTTCCGGTCGGCAGCACGGCCAACGTGCTGATGGCCGCCTGGTATTATCGGCGCGGCGGCTGGCGGCGTGATCGGCTGGCGATACCGTCAGGGCCGGGAGAGGCCGAGGAGCACAGTCATACCGTGTCCGAACCGGGCGGACGGCTGCACCCGACCGGCTGACTCAGGCGGGTGCCATCACCTCGATCACCCCGGCCGCGACCTTTGCGGTGACGGGGGTCTTCGCCAGCACCTCGCCATCGATGGAGATGGGCAGGGGCGGCTCGGTACGGATCTTCAGGCTGGTGCCGCGAAACTCCCGGGTGTCCTCATGCCGTGCCTCATGACCCACGAAGCTGGCCGCCCAGTTCTTGACCAGTCGCCGTTTGACATGGCCGCAAACCGCCTGGACGACGATCTCCCCCGAGGTGACTGAGGCGTCCTCCACCAGCTCCGTGCCGCCATGATAAGGGCCGTTGGAGATGCGGACCTCGACGACCTTCATCCGCTGCTCGTCCGCGCCTTCGCCGACGACCAGCGTGAACGGCTTGAACCGTGCGAACTGATAGGCCGCCCAGGCGAGATAGCCGGCGCGGCCCGCGATCTTCTTCAGATTGTGCGGAACGGTTTCCGCGATCTGCGGGCTCATGCCCAGCGCGGCGCAGTTGGCGAAATAATCATCGTCGATCATGCCGAGGTCGATCCGCTTGCGCCGCCCCGTCTTCAGCACCTCGACCGCGCCCTCGATGGTCAGCGGGATGCCGAGCGTCCGGGCAAAGCTGTTCGCGGTGCCGAGCGGCAGCACGCCCAGCACCACGTCCTTGCCCACCAGCAGGTCGACAAGCCCGCTGATCGTGCCGTCGCCGCCGCCGAGCACGACCAGATCGGGCTTTTTCTCCAGGGCCGCGTTTACGACGTCCTCCAGATCCTCGGGGTCCTCGACGGCATGAGCGTCGACGGGACAGGGCAGGTCGG
>CAKTFL010000005.1 GCA_934555855.1 uncultured Sphingomonas sp.
CCCATATAGCCCGCCGACGTGCCCTGAACGCTGACCGCGCCGCGATCGGTGGTGAGCCCGGTGCCGCTGTTGAGCAGAACGCCGTAATTGCCGATGCTGGTGCTGCCGGTCAGCGCCACCGCGCCATCGCCCCTGGTGATCAGCTTGGCGCTGCTGTCGATCAGCACGCCGTGGCCGGCGCTCCCGCCGACGGCCGAGCCCTTCATCACGATCGTGCCGCCGCCCGCATCCACGATGCCGCCGGCGATATTGATCGCCGTGTTGTTGTAACCGACCGCGCCGAGCGCGTCGTTCGCGCCGCTGCCGCCCGACAGCGTGATGTTGCCGCCCTGAGTGGTGATGCCGCCGGTGACCTGGATCAGGGCGCTTTCCACCGCATCCGTCCTGCCGTCGCGAGTGTTGAGCGCGACGTCGAACTTCCCGGCATTCGCCTCAGTGACGATGCCGTTGGAAACGTAGATGTTGTTCCTGGTCTTGATGTTCAGCGTCGAGGCGCCCGTGGCCGACGCCTTCTTGGTGATGACGCCGTTCACGGTGACGTTGTTGGCGCTCAGCAGGACGTTGCTGTTGCCCGACAGGGTCAGCGCGCCGATATTGACCAGGGAGTTGCCGCTGGTGATCGTGGTCGCATCGTTGGACGCGATGCTGATTGCGCCCCCATAGAAATACTGGGTCGCGGCGCCGAGCTTCACCGTTCCGGTCGCGCCGGTCTGGATGAAGTTCATGCCCGCCAGAAAGGTGTAGGTGTTGTTCTGGCTGACATCCATCGCGCCGGCGCTGGTCAGCGCCGACCCCGCCACCAGGTTGCCGTAGATGCTGTAGTTGCCGGTGGCCGCGTTGGTGCCCTTCATCGTCAGGCCGCCGGTGCCGGCAGTTGCCTTGAAGGTGGAGGCGGCAGTCGTCTGGCCGAGGTTGATCGCGGCCGCCGTGTAGTTGTTGGAGTCGGCATTGCTGACACCGCCGGTGCCGACGATGTTCACCGCGCCCTCACCGCCGGTGGCGAGGGTGACGGTGGTGCTGCCGGTCTGCCGGATGCCTTCGTACGCGTTGCCGGTGCCGACCAGGTCGATGTTGCCGCTGGTCGAGCTATAGGCGCCGCCGGTGAGAACGACGCCGGTGTTGCCGCTGCCGTTGACCGAGATCGCGCCCGCTCCGGTGGTGACCGACCCGCCCGTCTGTACGCCGACGCTGGTGCCGTTGCCCTGAATGGTGACGGACCCGGCGCCGCTTTCGATCGTGCCGCTCAGCAGGGCGCCGATATAGCCGCCGGTGCTGGTGCCATAGACCTCGACCTTGCCCGCATCACTGGTGCGGAGCGCGCTGCCCGCGTTCATGACGACGGCGTGGCCCGCGCTGCCGCTGGACGCGCGCAGCAGGATGTTGCCGCCAGCCGCGTTGAGCGTGGCGCTGCTGCCCACCGTGGCGATGGTGGCGGCGCCTTCGGTCCCGCCATTGCCGCCATAAACGGCAATATCACCACCATTGCTGGCGATGTTCTGGTTCATCGTGACGTTGCCGGTGGTCGATCCGCCGCCGGCGCGGCTGTTCAACAGCACGTTCAGTTTGCCCGACGTGGAGCCGATCGTGCTGTTCAGCACGATGTGGCGGTCCGCCATCAGCTTCAGCGTGGCATCGCCGCCATTGGCCTTGCTGATCGCCGCACCCGCCGACAGCGTGATGTCGCCCGCGCCGGTGGTGGTGGCGGCGGTCGCCGTCTTGATGGTGACGCTGGTGCCGAGGTCCAGCGCGTTGTTGATGTCCCTGACGTTGATGATCGACGTCGAATTGGTCGGCGTGAAGGTGCCGCTGTTGAACGATCCGTTGACCGTGATGCCGGTCGTAATGGTGATGTCACTGGGATCGAGCAGCCACTCGCCCGCCTTGCCCGACAGACCACGGGCGTCGACCCGGCCCTCCGATTGCAGGATGTTCTTGGACGACGTTTCGATCATACCTCCGTCGGTCGCGCCGTGCGCGTCGATTGAGCCGAGGAAGTTGGTGTACTTGTCCGACCACAAAACGGCCTTGCCGCCTGCACCCTCCGCGCCGGTCACATCTATCTTGGCGCCTTCGGCCATTACGACCGCATCGGCATGGGCGACGTCGTGGTCCGCGGTCTTCAGCGAGTCATCCGCCCCGCCCTGCCAGTCACCGCCGACCAGCACCGTACCGCCGGTCGTGCCCGACGCATCGAGCGTCGCACCGTTGTCCAGAAGCACTTGCCGGGCGGTCGCCTCGATGGCGCCGCCCTGCCCGTCCGCCTTGCGCGCCGTGACCGCGCCCGACACCCTGACCTCGCCGCCTTCGCCGGCGGTCAGGAAGATGCGGCCGTCCTTGGCCGACACGCCCTGCGCGTTGATGATGCCGCCGGTGTTGCCGGCCAGCGCGTAGACGTTGCCGCCCTGCGCGCGCAGCTCCGCCTCCGCCGCCCGGATCGCGCCGGTGTTGGTCGCCGAGGTGCCGTTACCGCCGACCACGACGGAGAACTTGCCGTCGTTCAGCGCCTGGTCGCGCAGCACGACCTGATAGCCGGCGAGCAGGCCGACCGATCCCTTGGCCGCCGTGATCTCGCCCTGGTTCTCGACCTTGGCCGCGATCAGTGCGACGTCGCCGCCCAGCGAGCCGATCTTGCCGTAGTTAAGGATCGGCGCCTCGCTCGCGCCCTGCAGCGTCTGGCTGCCGCCCGCCAGGAAGCTTTCGTTGCTGATGTCCTGGGTGGAACCGATGAAGCGGCCGCCGACGTCGATCTGCCCGGTCTTGCCGACGACGATGCCGTTCTTGTTGATCAGGTACACCGAGCCCGAAGCCGACAACAGGCCGTCGATGCTGCTGACCGCCGAGCCCGTCACCCGGTTCAGCGTCGCGCCCTTGCCGTTGTCGATGCGGACGCTGCCCTTCTCGCCGATCGAGAAGTCGTTCCAGTTGATGATCGCCTTGTCCGACGACTGGGTGATCCGCATCGCCCCGTCGGCGCCGCCAATCTGGGCGTTGCCCGCTACCACCCGGCCGCCCGAGGGAAGCGTCTGTGCCAGCGAAACGGCCGGCAGCATGGCGCACATGGACAAGCCGAACACGGGCATGGACTTGACGAGAGCGCGGCGACGGAAAGCAGAGGAGCGAACGGACATGGCGAAAATCCCTTGGGAGATCGGACACAGATCGGCCGTTCGGCGAACAATACTTGCTCACCGCGCGATCTGGGCTGGATGTATTAATTGAGGCCGTTCTGACCCGTCTGAGTAAACGAAAGCTTTAGAGTAGCTGTTCGTAAATGTTTGACTGGGGAACGAGTAATTGTGACTTAGTGTAACACGTAAGTAGTGAGGTGGTGCCGTGAAAATAAAAAGGTGACCGGGTCGATTACGACCCGGTCACCAGTCCATCGGCCTCCCTCAAAAGGGGGAACAGGGAGACCGGTCGGGGATCACGCGGCCTCGACCTCGTCGTTCGCGGCGATCTCGACCTCGGCAGCCGCCGGGGCAGGCTGCTGGCTGCGGCGGACGAGCAGGGCGTTCCAGCGCTGCAGAGACAGCAGATGGGCGTCCATCGCCGCCGTTGCGCCGCTCTTCACTAGGCGCGCGAGCTGCTCGTCCGACAGTTCGGCAAGCTTCGCCTCGGCGACCGCGAAATATTCCGCCACCGGCTCCTGGCCGTTTTCGGACACGAAGGTGGTGTTCTTCACCTCGAACAGACCGAACTCGTTCAGCATTTCGATGAACGCCTGAGTGCGGACCCGCTCCGACTCGAATTCCTTGAGGAATTCCATGGCGTGCTTCGTAAATTCTGTTGGCTCGCCATCAGCAAACAGTGCCTCGCCCTCATCCTCCTCGACGAATCCGGCATCGCGGTCGATGCATACCACGAACTGCTCACCGGCACCCGCCAAGGTAAAGGGATGCCGGCGAAGGTAAGCGGGAACATAAGCATCATCCTCGAACCGGCCTTCCTTAACAAAAAAGTTCTGCCCCTCGGCCAGGCCCATCACCGCCAGCGGCGTCTTTTCCTCGCCGGCGAAGATGATCGGGTAATGCATCATCGCTTGCGCGAACTCACCGACAAGCAGCGGAACCAGGTGAACACCCTCCGCCTTGGCGAAAGGAGCGCCATCGGCGCGATAGCGCAGCCCGGCATGAACGTCGGCATTCAGCGCCTCGGGCTTGCCGTACAGGAACTGGGTGCCGGACAGGGTGAGCGTGTTGTTGGTCGTGGTCATGGCGAGTGGTCTTTCGCGTTGGGTTGGGTTGTTTGGGTTGTTTGCGGATGGTTTTTTTCAGAAGGTCACGGTGGTGCGGGCTTGCACCCGCCAGTCACCGCGGTCGGTGCGCTGACCATCCTTCAGCGCCCAAGCCGAGTTGAGGCCGGCGGAGAAATGCCGGCCGATCGAGTAGTCCGCGCCGATCCCTGCGGAGGCGAGCGAGGAACTGGTCTTCAGCGCGCGATCACGGCCATAGCCGGCGTCAAGGAAGACAAAGGAAGATAGCTGGTCGCGCAGCTGACCCGTCCGGCGCAGCACCGGAAAGGCGGCCAGGCGCAGTTCCGTCCGGGACAGGACACCGGCATCGAAGCTGCCGTCGTCGGGCGTGTAGCCGCGCACCAGCCCGTCGCCTCCCAGACCGATCTGGGCTGCGAGCGGCAGGACGGTGCCAGAATATTGCGCCGACAACTGCGTGGTGACGGAAAGATTGTCGGACAAGCGCGTCGCGCCCGAAATGTCGAGGTCGACATAGGCGTAACGGTCCGACGAGATCCGCCCGTTGCTGAGCGCTGCCAACCGGGCCGCGGAACTGCCGTCGCTGATGCCGCCGGGACTGGCGTGCACATTCAGCGCTGCGGACGTCTGAGTCCCGTTGCCCTGCCACCCCTTCGACCAGCCGACCAGGCCCTGCCAGATGTTGCCGGACAGGTTGAGGACTCGATCCCGGCCGAAGAACACCTGCCGATGCTGGCGCTTGCCCTCGATCGCGAACAGGATCTCGCCCGTCCCGGCCGGCAGGCCGACCTCCGACAGCGCCGAGCGATAGCCCAGCGTCGCTTCCGTGGTGCGCTGGCGCACCGAAAAGTCGGCATTTACCTGCTGGTTGGTCAGCGCGTCGCTGAAGGTGAACTCCAAATTTTGTCGCGCAAAGGTCGGCACGTACATTCGCGCACCCTGTGCGAGATAGCGGGGCTGATTTCGCAGGACCGTGCCGCCGCCCTTCCAGAAGTCGCTGCTGCCGGTGAGCTGATAGGAGGCGTAGGCGTCCGTCAGGCCCGGCAGCGCCGCAACGGTGCCGATATAGAAGCGATCGCGACCGGTGGACTGCGATCCCGTGTTCGTCCAACCCGCATAGGAACGGATCTGCGGTCGCTGGTTGACCGCGATCGTCAGGTCGGTCTCCCCGGCGGTCGATGCCGGCGCGAACAGGGCGCTGGCATCGCGGAACGGATTGCGATTCAGCCAATCGAGATCCTCGGTCAGAGCGCTGCTGTCGATTGTTTCGCCTGTATTCAAGCGAACACGCCCTCTGATCGATGCGGCCGCGCGTCCCCCCGCACCGCGCACGCCGACCTGGCCCGCCCGGAACTCGGTCACGACGATCTGGAGTGCGCCGCCGGTGATCTCCTGCTCGGGCGTGGCGAGCGAGATGAAGGGACGGTGCACCACGCGGAACTGGCGGGCGACCTCGGTCTCGATTTCCGCGATCAGCTTGCGCGAGAGCGGCCGGCCGATGAAGCGGGACAGGGCGGCACGCGCCGCTGCGCGGTCGAGCTGCGCTGTCCGGGAAAGGTCGACACCGTCGGCGACCTGCCTGTCGGCCTGCGGCTGATCGCCGGGAACGAGCAGCACGATCGCTCGCAGAGCCACGCCGAGCGGGGTTGCGTCTTCAGACGAGGGCACCGCATTCGGCTGGACGATGGGGGCGGCCGACGCAGGCGGCACCGGCGGCAGGTTCCGCTCCACGGCGGACTGAGCATTCGCCTGCTGAGCGGCTGCCGCAGCCAGCACGCACGCCGACAGATGAAAAATCCCACGTTGCATCGACTGTCACCCAAAAAGCCCGAGGCCGTTCCGCACCATCACGATCCGGCGTTGTCGGCCCATGTTTTCAGGCCGGAAGGGTAAACAAGTCCTTAAACTTTGCGGTTTGTAGCAGTTAGACGCCAGCTGTTACGTTGCGTTACATTACCATTCTAAGTACACGTTTTCTTTCTAACCTGCACACCGGCGTTCTTTTGTCGGTCATTATGGGTTATGTGCATCTCAATCAACACGTGATGTCTAGATGTTTTGACCGCGCGTTCCTCCATCATTTGACATTTCAAACGTGCTGGCATTGTGTTCATGGATGGTTACGTGCAGTCCGGGTTGGTTATTTATGACATACGGTTTCCTATGTATTCGTACTACTTCCGGGAGGCATTTCGTTAATGGTCACCCGACCACTGCTCCCGCGCCCGCTTCGAGTTAGGCGCGCACTGAAGCCGGGGGAAAGCAAGTTGAGCGCCAAGATTGAGAGTGACCGGGACGCGATGGTGGCCCTGGCCCGAACGCTTAACGGCATCTCGGCCGGAGAACTCGTGCTGTCGGATCGCCAGCAGCAGGACATTCCGCCCGACCTGCGCCACGCCGTTCAGCGCCTCGTGCGATCGCTCAAGGCGCGCATCGATGCCGCCGCGCCCATGGAGACGAGGGATGAGCTGACCGCCACCTTGTCCATGTCCGCCTTCCGGAAGGCCGTGACCGAGCGCCTGTCCCGCGCCTCACGGCCTTGCGCCCTGCTCCTGATCGATCTGGACGGCCTCAAGAGGGTCAACGACACACGCGGCCACCCGGCCGGAGACCAGCTTCTGGCGCTCGCCGCCTCGCGGATCACCAGCGCGCTCGACGTGGCTCATCTGAAACATGGCGGGCGCCATGCGGGGCCGCTGATCGGGCGGCTTGGCGGCGGCGAATTCGCCGCGCTGATCGATGTCGGCACGATTGCGGCAGCGGAGCGTTGCGCGCGCGATATCCTTCATTCGCTCCAGGAGCCGTTCTTCATTTCCCGCCAGGGCCTGTTGATCGGCGCCAATATCGGCCTCGCCCTCGCCCCCGAGCACGGCCGCTACTACGATCATCTGCTGCGCCATGCCGAGCTGGCGACGCATGAAGCAAAATCCCTGGGCCGCAACGGGCTGTTCGTCTTCGAGCAACGCCTGGCCGAGCGCGCGCAGCAACGCGCCAACATGGAAGCGATGCTGCGTTGCGCGCTGATCGAAAGCCAGTTCGAGCTGCATTTCCAGCCGCAGGTCCGTGCCCGGCAGGAACATCGCCGGGACGTCGAGGCGCTGATCCGCTGGCGCCACCCGGAACACGGCATCATCATGCCCGGCGACTTCATCACCATCGCCGAGGAAAGCGGCCTGATCTGCGAGATCGGCCGCTGGGTTTTGTCGACGGCCGTCCAGACCATCGCCCGCTGGCAGTCAGCGGGCCTTTCCTGCCGCGTCGCAGTCAATGTCAGTATGCACGAACTGACGCGAAGCGACTTCGTGGACCATGCCCGTGAGTGGCTGGCCCGAACCGGCGCGCCGCCCCACCTGCTGGAGATCGAGGTCACCGAGTCGGCGATGATGACGCCGGATCGTGTCCTTCTCGACTCGCTGTCGCAGCTGCACCAACTGGGCATCGGCCTGGCGATCGACGATTTCGGCACGGGATATTCCAACTTCGCGCGACTGAGCCGCTTGCCGGTGAACCGGCTGAAGATCGACAGGTCGCTGGTCGAAGGCGTGCTGGAAGGGGTCACTCAGCGCGAAGTCCTGTCCTGCATCGTTCAGCTCGGCAAGACGTTGGGCCATGAGGTAGTGGTCGAGGGCGTCGAGTCCGAAGCGCAGGCGGCCCTGTTCAAGGCAATGGGCTGCGACCTGCTCCAGGGTTTTCACCTGTCGCGCCCCCTACCCGAGCATGAGCTGATGGCGTGGTTGCGCGGGTCGGACGCGTCGCCTCGCGACGGTGTGGCCGCCTGACCAATGAACATGCTCCGTGCCCATGCCGTGCGGGGGACGGCGATCCTGTTCGCCGCCATCGCGACGCTGCCCGCCCGCGCCGACGACCTGACCCGCTATTCGCTGGAGGACCTGCTGACGCTGGAAGCGACGTCCGTCGCGAAGAAGCGCCAAAGCGTCGCTGATGCGGCCGCTGCCGTGTTCATCATCACGCAGGAGGATATTCGGCGTTCGGGGGCCCGCACCGTGCCGGACCTGCTCCGCATGGTTCCGGGGGTCGAGGTGGGGTCGATCGACGGAAATTCGACCGCCGTTTCCATGCGTGGCTTCAACACCCGGTTCGCCAATAGCGTGCTGGTGCTGGTGAACGGGCGGGCGATCTACGTTGCGGCCGTTTCGGGCGTGCTGTGGGACCAGCTTCTGGAGCCGCTCGACACGATCGAACGGATCGAGGTGGTGCGCGGCCCCGGCGCGACCGTCTGGGGCGCCAACGCCGTCAACGGCATCATCAACATCATCACCAAGGACGCGGCGCAGACCCGCGGCGGCAGCGTGACCGCGCGGACGGGCACCGATGGCCAGGACGCGTCGCTGCGCCTTGGCGGGGGAGGCGACGCCACCAGCTATCGCATCACCGCCGCCGGCCGGCGCAGGCTGGCCTCGGCGGTGCTCGACAATGGCAGCACCGCCCGGATCCAGACCAGGGGCGCACAGATCGGCGCGCAGTTCGACTCGGCACCGAACTACGACGACGCGTTCACGTTCAAGGGTATTGTGGAAGCCGGGGATTTCGGGCCGTTCCGCCGGGATGCCGGCAATCGCGACCTGACGAGGGGCCGATATGCGGAGGGCAACGCCCTTGGCCGCTGGTCACATCGCCTGAGCGGAACCGCGGACATGATGGTGCAGGGCTTTGTCGACCGGGTGGTCCGGAACGAAAGCGGCGTCACTGTCGGAGAGACGCTGCTGGATCTGGAGGCGAACGGCAACACGACGTTCGGGTCCGATAACATCGGGGTCGGCATCAACTACCGGAAGACGAGCAACCGGCTTTCGTCCGGCGTGCCCGTGCTCGGCTTCCTGAAGGACAGCTCGCGCGACGAACTCGTCAGCGGGTTCGTTCAGAACGATCACTGGCTGGTCCCCGATCGGCTGCGGGTGACGCTCGGCACCAAGATCGAGCACAGCAGTCTTTCCGGCCTCAACCTGCAGCCCAGCGCGCGCCTGCTCTGGCGCGCGGGCAAGGCAAGCCTGTGGGCGTCCTGGTCCAGAGCGGTCCGCACCCCTTCCCTGTTCGAGCGGAACGCGACTTTCGCCGCCCAGGCGGGACCGTCGGGCGAATCCTATTACAGCCCCATCCCCACCCGCATCACCGCGGAGGGGTCGGCGACCCTGCGCTCTGCCAGGCTCGATGCGGTCGAGGCGGGTGCCCGCTTCAGCATGGGCGACGTGCTGACGGTGGACATCGCAGCCTATCACAATCTTTACCGGCGGCTGATCGGCTTTGCCCCGGTCACGGCGAGCGTTTCCATGGACGGGCCGCTGCCGATGATCTCGACCGAGTACCGCGTCCTCGACAACAGCAAGGCACGCAGCAACGGCGTGGAGATCGCCGCCTCGCTGAAAGCCAGCTTGGCCCTCAGGTTCGATGGTTACTGGGCGTTCAACGACACGGATTTCGTGGTCGGGCGGGCATCGTCCATGCCGACCATTCCGGGCCTGCCGTCCGGCGTGAATTATCAGCTGCCCGTCTTTCCCCAGCCCGGCCTGACGACGACGCCGCGCAACCTGGGCGGCATCCGGGCGCATTGGGACATCGCGCCGAACCTCGAAGCGGACGGCTGGCTGCGCCACGTCGACCCGCTGAAGCTCGTGGCAGTGCCGGCCTATACGACGCTAGACCTGCGCTTTGCCGTGCAGCTTGACAGGCGGGCGACCCTGTCGCTTATCGGGCAGAACCTGTTCGACCATCGCCGGCAGGAGTTCAGGGAAAGCCTGATTTCGGCAGCACCGGCCGTGATCAGCCGCGAAGTCGCTCTCGACCTGCGGCTGAGGCTGTGACCGATGAGGTATCGATTTCTTCTGGCGGCCCTGCCGTTCGCCATGCCGTCCGCGTCGGCCCTGGCGGGGGAGCCTGACGATCTCAAGGTGGCGATCGTTTACAACATCATTCGCTTCACGCGCTTCGCTCCTCCGCACCCTGGCCGCATCGTGATGTGCATCTGGGCGGGGCAGGCGACCGGGCGCGCCTTTGTCCAGCTCGACGGCAGGAGCGTACCGGACGGGCGGCTCGCCGTTCGGATCGTCACTCGCCCGTCCGACCTGAAGGGCGGCTGCCATATCGCCTTTCTCCAGGGGGAGGCGCCATCGGTCGTGCCTGACGATGTGCGAATGACTATCGGGGACGTGGCAGGCTTTGCCGAGCGCGGCGGCACCGTGGGCCTGCGTCGCTTCGGCCGGCAGGTTACGTTCGAGATCAACGCCCAGGCGGGGAGCGTGAAGGGCGTCCAGTTCAGCGCCCGCCTGCTGAATCTCGCATCGGTGGTGCATACGCGATGACGACCGTCTTCCAGAAGGCGGATTTCCGGACCCGGCTGACCGCCGTCACCATTGCGTCCTGCGTCTTCGCGCTGACCCTCAGCTGCATCCTCCTCGCCTTGTGGCAATATGTGGCCGCGCGGCAGGACCTGGAGACGCAGAACCGGCGGATCGCCGAGGTGCTGGCCTCCGCGGCCAGCGCGCCTGTCATCTTCCGCGACCGATCCGGCGTCGGCGAGATCGTCGCCGCGGCCATGCAGAATGCCGCGGCCGTGTCCGTTCTCGACCGCGCCGGCCGATCGCTCGGCGGGCAGCGCAGGACGGGGCTGGCCCAGCTTCCACCCCCGCCCGGCCGCCAGAGCGCCGCCACCATCTCCTGGCGAGGTCACGCCATGCGGATCGTCGTTCCGATCGTCGCGACCGGCGAGTTGGTCGGCTGGCTGGACACGACGATCGAGGGCGAAAGCCTGGCCGTCCTTGCCGCACGAGCCGCGGGGGTCACTGCCATCCTGCTCCTGATCGCCGCGACAGCGGCAACGCTGGCCACGCGGCGGCTGCAACCCCTGCTGATGCGACCGCTGCAACGCCTGTTGCTGACCATCGAGAAAGTGACGCACTCGGGCGACCTCTCGCTTCGCGTGCCGACCTCCACCGATCCGGAGATCGCACGCGTTCTCGGCGCCTTCAACCTGATGGTCGGCGAGGTGGAACGGCGGGAAGCCGCGCTGGCCAAGACGATGGGCGAGCTGGAAGCCGCGCGCGACGCGGCCGAGGCCGCCAATGGGGCGAAATCGCAGTTCCTCGCCGCGATGAGCCATGAGCTCCGGACGCCCCTCAACGCGGTGATCGCCTATGGCGAGATTGTCGAAGAGGATCTGGAGGCGGAGGAAAGCCCGCACCTGGAGGATGTACGCGTCATCAACGCGTCGGCCCGCCACCTGCTGGTCCTCATCAACCAGGTGCTCGACCTCGCCAAGATCGAGGCGCGGCAGGTGTCGCTCGACCTTCATTCCTTCGATCTGGAAGCGCTTGTCCGGGAGGTGGAAGCGACGCTGAAGCCCCTGGCCGCCCGGAACGGCAACCAGCTGACGGTCACGATGCCCCCTTGCCTGCCCCCGGTGGTGCTCGATTCCACCAAATTGCGCCAGTGCCTGATCAACCTCGGCGCCAACGCCTGCAAGTTCACGGCTGACGGAACGGTCGCACTGAGGGTCGAGAGGACGGTTCAGCCGGACTGCCTCCGGATCAACGTGTCCGACACTGGCATCGGCATGTCGCAGGATCTCATCGAACGGCTGTTCGTACCTTTTTCCCAGGCTGACGCCTCCACCACCCGGAAGTTCGGCGGAACGGGCCTTGGCCTCGCGATAACGGCCGACTTCATCCGGCTGATGTCGGGCAGGATCCACGTCTCGAGCGAAGTCGGCCAGGGTTCCGAGTTCACCCTGGTCCTTCCCCGCCGCCTGCCCCTTTCCTCCCCAATCTCTGATGACGTGTTCGATAGGATCCTGACACCGTGATTCAACAACATGCCGGGCCTGTTCCCGCCGCGCCCGCAAGGCCGCTGATCCTGGTCGTGGACGACGTGCTGGAAAACCGCTTTATCGTGCAGCGCCGGCTCGAGCGGATGGGCTATGATTGCGTGCTGGCCGATGGCGGGCCGGCAGCGCTGAACATGGTGCGGGCGATGGCGCCCCAGCTGGTGCTGCTGGATTTCATGATGCCCGGCATGGACGGCCTGATGGTGCTGCGCGAGCTGCGCGCGTCGCCCGCTTCGGCCAACATGCCGGTCATCATGCTGACGGCGCGGACCGACAGCGATTCGATTGTGTCGGCGCTCGATGAAGGCGCGGACGATTACGTCATCAAGCCGATCGATTTCTCGGCGTTGAAGGCCAGGATGGACGCCAGCCTGCTCCGCCGGGGCGCGGCGCTGGCGCTTGCCGAGGCGAACAGCCGCCTTGATGCCCGGGCCGCAGCGCAGGCGGTCGAGCTTGGCGCGGTCCGTGACCTTCTCCACGCTGAGTTTCGCCGGGTCCACGACCTGGAGGACGAGTTGCGGCGCCAGGTTCCGCGCCAGAGTTCCGCCCTGGTGCAGGTCGCCCAATCACTGCGCCGCATCGCCGACGCCTGCGGGGAGCTGGAAGTCTCAACGGAGGTGGACCAGGTAAAGGTGGCGGCGCGAAGTATGCGCGACCATTGCGTGGGGGCGCTGGAAGGGCTGCGCGCCCAGAACATTAATGTCTGACTAAGCGGGGTTGCCGGCCACCCCTTTCGCACGCTGCCGCACCGATCCGTCCCCCACACGACACCAGGACGACTTGGCAGTGCAGAAGGCGGCAAGCGCCACGCGACAGGACCTTATTGGTTGAAATTTTCGATATGACTGAGCGATCGAACAGCTTGCATTTGCAGCCCATGCGGGGCAGCGTATTGTCCGACATTAAGGGCTTAGCCGTTGGAAAGGCGGAACATTGCACCGGATTGGCTGGATTTTTATCTGCATCAACAACCCGCTTGAATGTTTCCAGCGTGCCTAGTCCGATCACGGTAGCGGTCGTCGAGGACGATGACGATCTGCGCGCCACCTTGCTGCGATTCCTGACCTCCGTCGGGATGGATGCCACGGGCTTCGGCAATGTCGGCGATCTTGACGAGGCGCTCGCGGCGGCGGCGCCGGATGTGATCCTGCTCGACGTCAACTTGCCGGGCGAGAACGGCTTCCTGGCGGCTGCCCGGCTTCGCTCCCGATCGATGGTCGGTATTGTCATGCTGACCGGCCGGACCGAGCAGCAGGACCGGCTGCTCGGCCTCTCCATGGGCGTCGACCATTATCTGGGCAAGCCGGTGGACCTGCGGGAACTCGAAAGCGTTATCCGCAATCTGGCAAGGCGTCTCAACACCGCTCAGCCGGAGACGGAGCAACGTGCGCAGGCTGCTGACGCGACGGCCTGGCTGTTGGACAAGGAGGGGTGGCGGTTGACGGCGCCGAACGGAACATCGCTCGACCTTTCCGCCGCCGAATATCAGGCATTGCTGCCCATGCTGGAAACGCCGGGGCAGCCGCACTCCCGCGACACCATCAACGCCAGGCTCGGCAAACCGCGACTGGACGCCGACAATCGAAGCCTGGACGTGCTGGTGTCCCGTATCCGGCGCAAGGTCGAACTGGGCACCGGCCTGGCCCTTCCCCTGCGCGCGGCCCGGGGGGCGGGATATGTGTTCACGGGCGTGGCCCGGGTGGAAGGGACGCGCGATGACTGACAGGTCGGCTGCGCGCGAGAAGCGCTGGGTAGTGCTGGTGAGCGAGGATGACGCGCTCATGCGGATGATCATGTCGGATACGCTGCGCGACCGAGGCCTGGAGGTCATCGAGGAAGAATCAGCGGAACGTGCGATCAGCCGCATCTCGAGGCGCTCCGATATCAACCTTGTCGTGACGGACATCCAGCTGGCCGGCGAACTGAGCGGCCTGGATCTGGCGCATTGGATCACGGAAAACCGGCCGGAAATCCGGATCCTCGCGGTGTCCGGCTTTCCACGGGACGTAGTCGGCTCGTCGCGACCGGAACGCTATACCTTCATGTCCAAGCCGTTCTCGCCGAGCACGCTCGCCCGGGAAGCGTTCGCGCTGCTGGGTGAAACCAACGAAGCGCGGCGATCAGTACGCAATTTTTGAGTTGGCGAGAATGCGCCGGATATCCTTTGCCAGCGACAACGGATCGAACGGCTTGGTTAGGATGCCGATCGCCCCGCTATTGGCAAGCTCGACCAGTTCGCTGTTCTGCGCCCGCGCGGTGAAGAAGATCACGGGAATGCTGCCGCCTGAAAGCTCCGCGATTCGGTCCAGCGTTCCCGGGCCGTCCAGGTCGGGCATCATGACGTCCAGCAGCACCACGTCCGGGCGCCAGTCGCCCTTGGAGATGACGTCCAGCGCCTTCGCACCCCGATCCACCGCCATCACCTCCAGACGTCGATCGAGCTTCAGGGCGCGGCAGACCACAGCGACCAGATCGGGCTCGTCATCGACGTACAGAAGCTTCAAATCGGCATCCGTCGTCATCCCCTACGTCGCTCCCCCGTCCAAACGCCACCCGATCGCTAGTCTAACGCCTGCGAATAATCAGTTTACGGTTTTCTGGAAAGCGCTCCCATGGTCGCAAATCGCCCTTCCGCTCCACCGCAGACCCCGCTCCAGCTGTCCCAGCATCAGCTTCGCAACAAGCTGGGCATCGTCATGGGAACGATCGATATCGTCCGTCAGACGGAAACTCTGTCGAAAGACGGGGACGAGGATATCGCCCGAATCAAACGGGCATGTCAGGACATGCTCGCTCTGATCGATGGCCTCCCAATCGCTTGAGGCCACGTCCGGTTCCCCGAGCAGAACACCCGCCTGCCCGGACAAGCACGGGCCGGATCTTGCCTCAGGTCAGCTTTTCGCCCCGATCTCGCTGACCGGAAGATCGACCGAGAAGATCGTGCCGCCTTCCGGATTGTCGGCGAACCACAGCTTTCCGTCCAGCCGATCGACAATCTCTCGGCTGATGGCGAGGCCCAGGCCCGTGCCGCCGATCTTCCGCGTGCCGGATCCGTCCGCCTGCGCGAACTTGTCGAACACCTTGCCGCGAAAGCTTTCCGGGATGCCAGGCCCGTTGTCGATCACGTCAATTCGGTGGAACCCCGCCCTCAGACGCATCCTGACGCACACCGTGCCCCCGGTCGGCGAGAATTTAATCGCGTTCGACAACAGGTTGGTGAACACCCGGACAACCCGGTCCGCATCGGCGAGCACGCCATCGCGACCTTCGTCCGGCGTGAACTCCAGCCCGACCTGATGATCGTCCGCGAACGGCTTTATCTCGTCCAGCGCCGCCTGAATGAGATCGCGCAAGGAGCGCGGCTGTATGTCGAAGTGCATTCGTCCCGACTCGATCCGCTGGATATCCAACAGGTCGTTGATGAGGCGGATCAATCGATTGGTATTGTTCAGCGCAATGCCGACCATATCCGCCGTGTCGTCGCCGATGTCCCCCGTCGCGCCCGCCGCAACCAGACCCAGCGCGCCCGCGATCGAACTGAGCGGGGTCCGTAGCTCATGGCTGACCGTGGAGACGAAATCCGATTTCAGCCGGTCGAAGTGGGTCTGCTGGCTCAGGTCGCTCAGAATGAGGAACCAGCCACCCTTTCCGCCTTCGCGCAGGTCGACGGCGCGGAGCGACAGCGGGAATTCCTCATCTCCTGCCCTGATCCCGGAAACTCGCAGCTCGGTCCTGCTCGCCTCCGCCTCCTCCAGGATAGGTAGGAGGGGCTGGCCGTCGCGCGCCTTGACGAGAAGCGTCACGTCGCGACCGCGAAGCAGGTCCGCGTCGACGTCGAACATTTCCCCGAACATGATGCTAGAACTCGTTATCCGCAAACGCTGGTCGAGAAACGCTACCGGATCGTGTCCCCGGCGCAGCAGGCTGTCACGACTGCGTATCAGCTCACGCAGCTCCCGGCGTGCGGCTCGTTCTGCGCGGCCCTGCTTCACGGCGATCCCAATGGCAGCCATCGCCGCGGCTGCACCGAGAACCCGCAGGCCGACGCTTGCGCCTGTCCTCGCCTCCGTCATTCTGCTCCCTCCTCTTACCTGGATTAACGCGGGGAGTAGCCAAAAAGGTGCAGGCGAACGGCGATTCCGGGCAGCGCTGACCGCTGGAACAGGCTCACTGC
>CAKTFL010000006.1 GCA_934555855.1 uncultured Sphingomonas sp.
GTGCAGTCCGCGTAGCCGAATTGCCCGCCGCGATCGACGTGATACTTGACCTGATGGTAATCAGCATGGATCCGGTCCGGCCCCGAGCGCGCGACCGGCGGGTCGTATTTGACGACCACATCATCGAAGGCCTTGGGCCCGCTGGCCTCAAACGTGACTTCGACCACGCACGAAGTTTCGTCGAGCAGGTTGAGCGCATTGTCCCAGAACACGCGCGACTGGTAATTGTCGCCGTGCCAGCGCGCGGTTACCGCTTCGACCATGGCGGCATTCCTTTTCCAGAAAACGGCCCGCTCATGCCGCCGCATCCTTGAACGGCGGGGTCGGACGGATTGACTTTGCCAGTTCGAGCGCCCTGGCGGCAGTGATCGGATGGTCGGGATATGCATCGAGGACGAGGGTCGGGATAAGGCGCTGCGTCAGGTCGGAATAGGTGAAGCCGGGGCGGCTACGATCCTCCCCGGTTACCGCCACGATCCCGTCGATATCGCCTGCGCGCAGGCCGGCTTCGCCGAGCGGTCCCTCCAGCACCGCGCGGCGCTGCTCGGCATTTGGCCGATGGAAGGAGAAGATGTCGGCCGCGCGCCGCTGGACCGCCGGGTCGACCGCCGAGAGGCGGTTGGTGCAGAGGATCACGGCGGCGGGCACGCGCTTGGCTGCGAGCTGATCGACGCCGCGGATGAAGGCGTTGACCCCGGCGCGGTCCTCGTGGTGCATCTGCGCTTCCTCGCGGCTCTGGGTGAGCGCATCGGCTTCGTCGACGAGCAGGATGACGCCCCCCGATGCGCGCCCGTCACCGCGCTGGAGCTTGGCGGCAGCCTCGAGCGTCAGGTCGAAGGCCGCTGATACCAGCCGAGTCATCTCGCCGACCTTGCCGCTGCCGCGCGTCGCGAGGCTGAGCGGATAGAGCGTGACCGGAATATCCTCCTGGCGCGCAATCGCGTCGCCGATCGTCTCGGCAAGCTCGGTCTTGCCTGAACCGACATCGCCGGCGAGGATGACGAGCGGCGGGCGGCGGGCGACATAGTCGAGCAGCATTTGCGCGTCGGGATGGTGCTTGGCCGCCCAGGCACGCGGGCCGGCGGGATTGATGAGTATGCCGAGCATCTTCGTCAGCCGCGCCTTGGTCTCGCCGATACCGACAAGGCGGGTGAGCCGGCGCCGGGCATCCAGGTCGGGAAACTCGAGGCGGCGGTCGAATAGCTCGCCGATCGTCATGCGCTCGCTCATCACCACGTCCTCACGCTGCTGCGCCCGAGCCCGCGGCCGCCCGCCGAGTAATTGAGATCGTCGCTCCAGGCGCCGGTCTCGAGCGCAGGCGGCGAGCTGTGCGTGCGCTGGATCGGCAAGCCGCTCTCGATGCGCTCGCGCTCGTCTGGGGTCAGGTCGAACCAGCTGTTCGAATAGCTCAGGAACGAAGTGAACCGCGCGCCCGTCACATCGATGCCCGGCCTGATCTTGCCCGGATCATCGTCGGCCATCAGCGAACCCCCGGGGATCGCCCGGTAGCGCACCGACGCCGGCGTCCACAGCGAATTGCGCTGGAAACCGTAGACGACGTTGTCGACGGCATCGTGCTTGAGCAACCCGGCAAGCTCTCCTTCGTAGCGGTCTATCCACTCGTCGCTCGGCGCGCCGTAGAAGCGCTGGAAGCGCTTGAGGTCGGTCGCGACCTTCGACGCGATGTAGCGCGCGTGCGTGATCGTGAAGCTGCTGGTCTGGGTAGTCGTGTAGCTGCTCATCGCCTCGCTCCTACGCGTCGAAACTCGGTCCGAAGACCTTCTGCCAGTAACGGATGGTCTCGCCCTTGGAGATCGCGCGCAACGCCGCGTCGATAGCGTCACCGGCATCAATCGCGGCATCCACGATCAGCGCCTGGTTGGTGCTCGTGTAGAGCTTGGAGACGTTGTTCTCGCAGTTGACCGGATCCCAGATCCGAACCGCATCTGATGTCGCCCTGCACGTGCCGGCCGGATAATAGTCGGTGAATGCGATCACCGAGCGCAGCTGATCGGTCGCGAGGAAGGTGAAGAACGCCTGCAATGCCTCGGGATAATCATTGAGCGCGACGCCCCGGTCGGCGAGATGAGCGACGATCAGCTCGATCATGAACGACTTGAACCTGAAATTCCCGCTCGTGTCCTCGCGTTTGCGCAGACCCGCCCAGAACTTGATCAGGCGCACCACCTGCGCGAAATGCTGGGGGCAGGCGGCCTTGCGCTTGCGGATGAAGTCGAGGTGCATGGGCACGCTCGTCATCAGCGGCTCGCCGGTATCCTGCGAGATCAGCGCGCCGCGCCACTGCGGATCGCCGGAATAGAGGATCGGGACGATGTCGACCTCGTTGCCGGTCGCGATGAACTGCACCGAGACCGAAGAGGTCTTGCGGGTAATCGGCGAGGGCTTGAAGTTCGGGAACGCGGTCTCGAGCCGGGTGGCGAGCCAGTCGATCAGCTCGCGGATCGCATGCGGTGCCGAGTCCGAGGCGACATAGCAGGCGACGTCGATGTCGCTGATCGACTTGAGCGCGGTGCCCTTCGCCAAGCTGCCCGAGAGCAGCATCTTTTTGAGCCCGAAATCGGGATGATCGACGAGATAGCCTTCGAGCTTTTCGCGCAGCCGGTTGGCCTGGGCACGCAGCTCGCTCGCGTCCTCGCGCTTGAGGTTAACCCGGCTGTCCGCGAAGCGGACGATATCTGCGTGGCTGACATGCTCGCGACTCATAGCAATCTCCTTGACCATCAGATAGTGGCCAAGGAATAGCTATTCAATACATAACTTATCAATGTTTAGAGTTGACAAACTGGCTGTTCTTTCCATATCGGACCGGCAGCCGAGGAGGATAGGATGTCCAAGCGGACGATGACGCTCAACCTGACCGACGCCGAGATGCGCGCGCTCGAGGAGCTGTCGGCACGCAAGGACTTGAGCAAGACCGCGGTTCTGCGTCAGGCGCTGCGCCTCTACCAGATGCTCGACGCGCGCGTGGAGAAGGGCGATAAGCTCGTCTTCGAGAACGACGTCACGCGGGACAAGGCCGAGCTGATGCTCCTGTGAGCGACGGGTCGCCCGTCTTTCTCCTGGAGGTGGCGACCGGCGATGTCGTCCCGGCCGAGCTCGTGTGCGGCATCGGCGTGCCGCATCTGCTCGATTGGCATAACGCTTGGCAGCCAGAGCTCGGTGCGATCAAGGCGACGCTCTACGAGCAGGGCGTGCCCAAGTCGGAGTGGCCCCAGTCTGGCCATTGGCGCTGGCCGGAGAAGGTGGAGGAAAGCGGCCTGCTCGGCTTCGAGACCTTCTGCGTCACCGCCGAGGGGATGACCCAGGCGATGATGCGGGTCGACGTCACGACCCGCGAATCGCGGCTCGTCGATACCGCCGGCAAGCCGCTTGCCTATGTCGACTATCTTGAGGTGGCGCCCTGGAACCAGCCGATCGTCGGCATGCAACGCCGTTTCAAGGGCGCGGGGCTGATCCTGATGGCTGCGGCCGCAGCGCTCAGCGACGAGCAGGAATTCAAGGGGCGGGTGGGGCTTCATTCGCTGCCCCAGTCAGAGAGCTTTTACCGGGACCTCGGCATGATAGACTTGGGCCCCGACAAAGAGGTGTTTGGAGATTTGCGCTATTTCGAGATGACCGCCGACGTTGCTCAGGCGTTGATCGCGCAGGAGTGAAGATGATGCGATTTGAAAGGACAAAGAAATGGTGGCTGGCCCGTCTCGGTGGGGAGACCGACGTGCCGATCGGCGCAAGCAGCGGATTGGCGGAGGCCGATGCCGCTGCCGAGGATGACGACGGCGCGGCAAGCGCCCCGCCGCCGCCTTCGTTCGGCGAGCTCGTGCATCTGCTGCGCCGCCGCGAGGGCCTGTCCGTTGATCAGTTCGCCGAGGCAGTCGACATCGAGTTGAGCGACGCCCAGGCGATCGAAGAGGATCCCTTCTATCGTGTCGACGCCCGCACGGTGTGGGCGATTGCGCGAACCTATCATCTGCCGCAGAGCAAGCTCAACGAGATGGCAGGCGTCGTCGTCGCGAACGATGTCGAGCCCTTTATCGACCAGCAGCGCTACGCGGCGCGCTCGGAGCTTTGCAGTGCACTGTCTCCCGACGAGATCGCGCTGCTCAACATCGTCGTGTCGGTGATCGAGGAGAGGGCGCAGGGATGAGGAATGTCGCGCTCGGACCGCGCACGGTCTCCGACATCGACGGCCAGATCGTCAAGATACTGCGCGGGCTCGGCAATCCCGAGCCGCCGATCGACCTGCGCATGGTACGCGAGTTGCTCAATCTCGACCGGCAGTTCTACAGCTCGACCGACGATGGTTTCGTGCGCGAGGTGTTCAGCCGCATGAAGGTGGCGGGGCTCCAGGTGCTGCAGCGCCCGACTTTGCTCAAGGAAGCGATCCAGAAGCTCAGCCTCAAGGCGCTCTACCTGCCCGACTCGAAGCGCATCCTGATCGATGCCGATGTGCCGCAACTCAAGCATCGCTGGAACGAGGCGCATGAGATCGGCCACAGCATCATCCCTTGGCATGAAGGCATCATGTTCGGCGACGACGCGGTCACGCTCACGCCGCACTTCCACGAGGCGATGGAGGCCGAGGCCAACTACGCCGCCGGCCGCCTGCTCTTCATGGCGGACCGCTTCGGCGAGGAGGCGATGGCGAGCGCCCCATCGCTGGCGCTGATCCGTGGGCTCAGCAGTCAATATGGCAATACGATCACCTCGACGCTCTGGCGGTTCGTCGAGCAGGCCGAGGCGCAGCGACCGATGGTCGCGCTGGTGACCGGCCACCCGCACCGCAGCCGGCGCAAGCCCGGCTTCGATGCCGCGCACCCATGCCGCTATTGCATCCAGTCGCCCCTGTTTCGCGCGAACTTCGGGCGGCTATCCGATGTCGACCTGTTCGGAATCGTCGCGGGCTATTCGGGGCCGCAGCGGGCAGGCCCGCTCGGTGAGGCAGAAGTGCGCCTCGTCAACGACGACGGTCAGCGTCACATCTTCAATTTCGAAACCTTCTTCAATGGATATGAGGCGCTGACGCTCGGCGTGTGGTCGAAGCCCGAGCCCATTGCGCACTGAGGCGGCAGACAGCAAACTAAAAACCGGCACCCTTATGGGCCTTCGATCGTGGCAGTTGATGACTGCTATTGCCGCATATGAGAATAAAGCAGTGATTCGGCTCCCGGCCCAGTTTCGGCCGGGTCGTGTCGCCTGAACGGACGTCCGCTCTCGAGAAGCGGGCGAACGGCTGTGAGCGTCCGCACCTAAGTCCGTCCCGACGAGGTCTCTGGTCGCGAATGACCGGGGACAGGCCGCTCTGTCATTGGCGGATAATCGCGCTAGGGTACGCCGTGGCTCAGAGGAAAACCCATGCCCTTTTACCGATTCGAGTTGATTGGCGGAGAGCGCCATGATCGTAACGCGTACGCGCAGCAGTTCGATCTGCGGCCAGCCGATTACACCGGCCATGCGGTGGTGTTCTACAAGGAACATCCTGCGACCCTGGAGCAGCTGCGAAGGAGTCACAGTTCGACTGCCAATGGCTCTCGGGTCAAAATTCGTAAAATTTCCAAGAAGGCCTATCAGGCGAGCTGAGCATGAGGAACTGAGGCCTCCTTATAACACTGTAGCAGTGAGAACTGCGCACCTGCTGCTTGTCAACGCACTACCACGATCAGGATGAACGAACGTCCGCTTGGAGGAACGCCCGCAAGGCTCACGGATGGCCGCTTCTGGGTCAAATCAATTCACGAGTGATCAACGCGGCCTGCGTCCCGTCCTTGGTGTGCTCGTAGAAGGCGACGTCGGAGAAGCCGGCTCGCATTACCCGCTCGGCCAATTCGTCGGTAGCGAGCGTCCACGCGCTGTTCGGCACTTGGAACAGGGGTGCGGGAGCCGCGAAGTCCGCGCGCCAAGCGATGCGGGGTGGTGGGTCATTCGGGTTGATCGGAGGACGTACCCAGGCGAAGGTGGGCCCGGCGGGGGTCTTCACGTCGATAAAACGACAGGGCCCGGTCAATTCGCGGTTGAGCGGGTTGGCGTAGGTGAGGACGTGGAGCACCTTGTAGTCCATCGCCTGCACCGCGGCTGAGCATTCGAAGCAGTCCACGTCGAGATACCGCACTCGGTCTGGCTCAAGCGCCAGCACTGTTCTCAGCCGCGCCGACACCAGCGGCAACCCCATGATGAAATAGTCGTACGCGAAATCGGCGGGCGTAATTCTAAGCTTCAATGCAGGTAGCTTGGACCAGTCTGCAGGCACAATCGGCAGGAACACGTCCGCGATCTTGGGCTCGCGCACCGCATCCGGAGGCCCGAACAAGAAGTCGTACACCTCGCTGAGGTTGAGGACCTCCGCCTTTGGTTTCCGCCCACGCTGCATCGCATCGACGCGCTCCTGGGTCCCGATGGCCGGGAGCATGTGCCAAAGCACTGGCGCACGTCCGCTCACCTAAGCATTCCCAGCGGCGCAACCCTGGCGAGGTATCTGGCCAGATTAATTTCCTCAGCGAGTAGCAGGGTACGCAGCGCGGTACCGGCCGCGCCAGGGTCACGGGTCAACGAAGCGGTCCTGGCGTTCCCAAGCCTCTTGCGGAGGCTCAGTGCCACGAATGAGATCGCCGCTCGCCGCTTACAGTTGCGGGGGCAGCGCCGAAATCCGCTCTTGAAGAGCGTCACCGGCTTCCCGTCTTAGTCCTGCCGTCACGCCTGAGGAGGACCTCGACGGGGTGGCTTCAACACTAACGCGAAGACGCTGACAACGACAGTATAAATATGTCCTTATATGTGCCGGCCGTGCTCGTGAGAATGGCAAGGTCACCTTCGTCGCGAGGCGCAAACCGGGTATTGCGGCACTTAACCGGTCGTGACCGCGTCCTTTCTAGCATTTTCAACCTACTCTGGTTTCGAACCGCTCCCTTCCGCGATGACCTGTGCTAGAGCATCATTGCCTTGGCCGCGCGCTACAGACCCTGCGGTACGGCCGGCCGCATCGGCAAGCGCGGGGTCGGCGCCTGCCGCCAGCAGCATGGCTACCTGCACCTTGCGGCCGAACAGGGCCGCCATCATCAGCGCGGTTTGTCCGGCTTTGTTGCGAGCATCCACGTCACATCCGGCCTTGAGCAGCCGTGCCGCGATCGCATCATCTCCTTTGAAAGCGACGCCCATCTGCGCGGTGTTACCTTGGGCCGTGTCGGGACGACACGAATCCGCACCACGCGCGATCAGCGCGTCCACCGCCTCGGCTTGGCCATTATAGGCTGCCAGGATCAGCGGGGTGAAGCCGCGCCGGTCATGCGCGTTCACGTCGGCACCGGCCTTTGCCAGCGCATCGATCATGTCGGTCCGGCCAAGCCGGGCGGCATCGAACAGCAGTTCCTGCCGTCGCTCGGGCGAGGGCAAGGCGGCCGCTTCCGACGGGGCGGCCGCCTGGGCGACCTGTGCCGCGACTGCCGCGGCCAAGAAGAAGATCATCAGGAAAACTCCGAAAGATACCCCGGCGCAGCGGGCGGGGGGGGGGCATGCGCCGGGGCAGTTCGACGGGCGATCAGTTCGCCGCGAACTCCTGTGGGTGCGCCTTGCGATACTCGGCGGCGGCGCGCGTCACTTCGGCCATGGCGACGTTGGTGGCCTTGGCCAATCGCGTGCCATAGTCCTTGTCGGCCTGGTAGAAATAGCTGACCATGATCGCCTTGGTGCGCGGCGAGGTCACCACGTTCAGGTCGCCCGCCAGATTGCGGATCAGGTCGGCCTTGTCCTGCGCTTTAAGCGAGCGATAAAAGATGCCGGCCTGGGCGAAGTTGCTGGTCTGCGCGATCGGCATCGAATCCACCGTGCCCGACAGCTGGTACGGCGAATTGCGATACGGTTCGCCGGTCTGCTTGGGCGCGGTCGCGGCCGGGAAGTAGTTGACGTCCTCCGACTTGAGCGTCGCCTTGAGTTGGCCGTCCTGGTTGTTGTTCACCACCCGCACGCGCGGTGCGTTGACCGGCAGCGTGAGCGCGTTAGCACCGATGCGGTAGCGCTGCGTGTCGGCATAGGAAAACAACCGGCCCTGCAGCATGCGGTCGGGCGACGGCTCGATGCCCGGCACCATGTTCGACGGCGCGAACGCGGACTGTTCGGTCCATTCGAAGAAGTTGTCCGGCACCTTGTTGAGCGTCATTTCGCCGATTTTCTTGAAAGGGATGTTCAACCATTCCTTGGTATCGTCGAACGGGTTGTAGTCGAGCCGCGCGAACCGGTCGGCCGACATGGTCTGCACCATCAGGTCCCACCTGGGGTGGTTGCCAGCGCCGATCTGGCCGTACAGGTCGTCGGTCAGGAAGTTGAAGTTCGCCTTGGCGATCTGGTCCGCCGTCAGGTTGCGGACGCCCTGGTGGCTGATCCAGCGGAACTTGGCGAAGATCGTCTTGCCGTCCGCGTTCACCAGCTTGAACGCGTGAACGCCGTTGCCGTCCATCGTGCGGTACGATGCGGGTGTGCCCAAGTTCGTGTACAGCTGGGTGATCATGTTGGTCGCCTCGGGCGTCGCCGAGAAGAAGTCGAAGAAGCGATTGGGATCCTGCTTGTTGGTGATCGGCGACGGCTTGAGCGAGTGGATCATGTCGGGGAACTGGATCGCATCGCGAATGAAGAAGACTGGCAGGTTGTTGCCGACCAGATCCCAATTGCCCTGGTCGGTGTAGAATTTGGTCGCAAAGCCGTGCGGGTCGCGCAGGTTCTCGGGGCTGCCGGCGGGATGGATCACCGTGGAGAAGCGCACGAACACCGGCGTCTCCTTGCCGGGTACGAACAGCGACGCCTTGGTGATGTCCGAGATGTCGGCGGTCGCCCGGAACACGCCGTGCGCGCCGGTGCCGCGGGCGTGTACCACCCGCTCGGGCACGCGTTCGCGATCAAAGCGGGCGAGCTTTTCGATCAGGTGCGCATCCTCGAGCAGCACGGGACCGAGATCGCCGACGGCCTTGGAATGGCGGTTCTCGCCGACGGGTGCGCCGTTGTCGCGGGTGAACTGCGGCGCGCTCACGCCGGAGATTGCGCCGCGCGTCTGAACGGTGCCGGGCACGCCCGGCTGGCCCAGGACCGGAGTTTCGGGAATGGTGGGCGCCGCTGCATTCTGCATCCGGCTAGCCGCCTGCGTCGACGCCGGCTCGGTCGACGGAGCGGCAGTCTGCGCCAGCGCCGGGACAAGAAACGCCATGCTGGCGCAGGTGGCCAGCGTTACGGCGCGCGAAGATGAAATCGAAACCATTCAGATCCCTTTGTCGTCAGCAACGTGCGGGCCTCGGCCCCACAAGCGGGGCGCTGATGCGTTACGTTCCAACAACGATGCCAACCGGCAATGCCGTTCACTGTGATCGCCTTGGCACATGAATAACCAGCGGTCTGGGTTGGAAGATCCTCACCCCGGTCACCCTTGCCGGATATCGCTGCCGTTCAAGGAGCAGAGCAAGGGAGAAGACCAGTGCCGACCATCAACAAGACCATCCTCATCACCGGTGCGTCCAGCAGCATCGGCGAGGCCGCCGTGCGCGAGCTGGCCGGCACGGGCGCCCGGCTTGTCATCGGCGCCCGGCGGACCGAGCGGCTTGAGGCGCTGGCAAGGGAACTGGGCGGCGACGTCGCATGGCGCGCCTTGGACGTGACGGACGCGTCCGACTTCCAGGCTTTTGCGGACGCGGCGATCGAGCGGTTCGACCGGATCGACGCGCTGGTCAACAACGCCGGCGTGATGCCGCTGTCGGCGCTGGCGGCCGGCAAGCTGGACGAGTGGAACCGCATGATCGACGTGAACGTGCGCGGCGTGCTGCACTGCATCGCCGCCGTGCTGCCCCGCTTCGTGGCGCACGGGTCTGGCCATGTCGTCAACGTGGCTTCGGTCGCCGCGCACATGGTGATGCCCACGGCTGCGGTCTACTGTGCCACCAAGCACGCAGTGCGGGCGATTACGGAGGGTCTGCGCCAGGAGCATGACGAGGTGCGCGCGACCCTGATCTCGCCCGGCGTGGTCGCGACCGAACTCGGCCATGACATCAGCGTGCCGGAGATCGCGGACGGGCTTCGCACCTGGCGCAAGAAGTCGCTGACCCCCGACGCGATCGCCCGCGCGATCCGCTACGCGCTGGCGCAGCCGGACGGCGTGGATGTGAACGAGATCATCGTGCGTTCTACCGCCGCCGACATGTGAGCTTGGAAGGAGGCAGGGCGCGTGTCCTGCCTCCGCCCGGCTTGGCAGGCAATCGCGGTGCCGACATGAACAAGCGTCCGCTTCCGGAACTTGTCTGAGCGGTGCTGAATGGCTGGATGTGGGTTACAATGCGCTTGCGAGGAAGTCGATGATACGGGCGTTGACCTGATCGGGTTGTTCGAGGTGGAGCCAGTGGCTCGCTCCTTCGACGATCTCCAGCGTGCCACGGTCGCACAGCGCAATGCTGGCTTCGGCGACATGGCGTTCGAGGAACCGGTCGTCGTCCGCCCACAGGATCAGCGTCGGCGGGGTCAGCCGCGCCGGCTCTGCTCCGAGCGGACGTTCCCGCAACGCGCGATAGTAGTTGAGCATGGCTGTCAGCGAGCCCGGGTGCGCCCAAGCCTCGGCGTAGCAATCAAGCGCTCCCGCCTCGAACGTGTCCGCCTTGGCGCTGCCCTGCATCATCGCGCGCAGGCCTGCGAAGTCGAACCCGCCGAGCGTTGCTTCCGGTAGCCATGGAAGCTGGAAGAACGCGACATAGGTGCTGCGAAGCGCCTGCGTAGGATGCTTGACGGCCTGCTTTGCCCACACGTCCGGGTGCGGACCGTCCATCAGCACGACGCGGTTCAGCCGGCCCGGGTGCCGGGCCGCCACCCACCAACCGATCACGGCGCCCCAGTCGTGCCCGACCAGGTGGAAGCGCTCGGCGCCACAGGCGTCGGCCAGGGCGATCACGTCGGCGGCAAGCGTGTCGAGCCGGTAGGAGGCCACGTCCTGCGGCGCATCGCTCGTGTTGTAGCCGCGCATGTCGGGCGCGACGACGTGGTAGCCCGCTTCCGCAAGCGGCGTGATCTGCTTTCGCCACGCCCACCAGAACTCGGGAAAGCCGTGCAGCAGGATCAGCAGCGGTGCACCTTCTTCTCCCGCTTCGACGACGTGGAGGTCGAGGCCGTTCACCCGTCGCCTAAACTCGCGCCAGCCCGGCTGGAGCAGGTTCGCGCCGCTCATGCCGGGATTTCGGCGACGTTTGTCGGGCTCGCTTCGGCCACGTCGTTCTCGCGGTGCCGGAACGCGCTCAGCGCACGGTAGACCTGAAGCCGCGCGCGCATCACCGATCCGAGCGGCCGATGCGCGGCCAGACTGTGCGCCGGCCGGAAGGTCATTTCCTCATCGAAGTAGCGGACTCGCTCGGGCGAGTAGGCGGCCTGTCGCGGCAGGCGGATCGTCGCAACGGTGCGGTACGCGCTCTCTCCGGTCGGCCACTCGACCGATGCATCCTCGATCGGCTGCGTCTCCGCGTTGGTCCAGAGCTGCGCGCGCAACTCGAACACGATGTCGTGTTCACCAAAGGTGGCGACCGCGGCGTGCCGGAACCCGTCCTCGTCTTGATGCGGATCTAGCCGCCAATCGCGTAAGGTCCGCTGCGTCGACGAGGCCGGAAACGCGGCGATTTTGGCGACGTGATCGCCCCAGCGCATCGGTGCCTGGCTGAAATAGGCGTCGGCCAGGGGGTGGCTGAACGGATGGCCGAAGAAGTCGGCAAACGAACTTCCGATGCCGACGGCATGAAGGAGCTTGTTGAAGTTGCGCATCGTCGACGAAATCACGCTCTTCGCCGCTTCCGGCAGCCCGGCCGATCCGCTGATCACCGTGCCATCGCGCAGAAAGCCCTTGGCGGTGCCGGACGGAAAGGTAGGGCCGGTCGCGAGCACGAAATCCTGCGTATCGGCATCATGACCAGGCAGCGTCTCGCCCTCGACGCCGAAAACCTTGATCGACATGCCCCGGTGGGTCGATACGCGGTCAGCCAGCGTCTCGCCTGGCCCTTGAGCGAAGCGGACGGCGACGGGGAAAGCGCGACTTTGCGCGAACAGGCCTTGCGCCAACTCGGGCGGCAGATCGTCGGCGACCGTCAGCTCGCCGATGACGCAGGCCGAACTCTTGGCGTGACTGGCGCGAACGGCATGGTGCTCGCGCTGCGCAACGGTCTGCGACTGGTTCGTCATACCTTCGATGATGCCGTTTATCGTCTCCTGCTCGTCGGCGGCCGGCCGCTCGATGCCTGGTGCGTAACGGAGCGGCGCGGTCCCTGTGGATGCGCCGACACTGGTTGGACAGCCATTTGACCCGCGTCGGGCCTGCTGCCGGCGGAACAGGGCGATCGCCCCGAGCCCCGCTAGCACCACCACCGACGCGGTCAGTGCGCGGTTGTTGCCGGCGTTGGTGTACAGGCTCGGCCGGACGGAGCGTCCGTGGGTATCGCCACCTTCGGCGGTGATGGGGCTCGGCGCGTGCAAGTTGTCCCGCGAAACCCTGACCGCCTGGTCCGAGATCATGCCGTCCATCGCCCGTCCCCGCAGCCTGTCCGCCAGCCGCGGAAAGGCGCCGACGAACCAGCTGTTGAACGCCGCCGACCCGCCGATGAAGCGGTCGCGTACCTTGTGCGTGGCGGCATGCAGGATCGCGCGCGCCACATCGTCCGCCGGGTAGAAGGGGGGAGGCAGCACCGTGTCGCGGCCAATGAGGTTGCGCTGGTTGTCCTGGAGGGGCGTTGCGATCGCGCCCGGCTTGATCAGCGTCACCGAGATCGGCGCGCCATCGGCCTCCAGCTCCATCCGGAGCGTGTCGGTATATGCTTTCACCGCATGCTTCGCGGCGGCGTAGATGCCCATCAGCGGAGTCGGCACGTCCGATGCCAAGCTGGCGACGTTGATGATGGTGCCGCCGCTGGCGCGCAGCGTTGGCAGCGCGGCATCGACGCCATGCACGGTGCCCCAGAAATCGATGTCGAACAATCGCCGCGCATCCGCCTCGGGCACGTCGGCGAGCTTGCCGACGATCGCCACGCCCGCGTTGTTGACCCAGGTGTCGATGGTGCCGAACCGCGCGAGCGTGGCCGCGGCGAGCCGGTCGACGGCGTCACGGTCCGCTACGTCCGTTTCGACAGCAAGCGCGCTACCGCCGGCTTTTTCGATCGCGTCGGCGGCATCGCGGATCGCATCGACGCTGCGCGCTGCGAGCACCACCTGCGCACCTTTCGCCGCCGCCATTCTCGCCGTTGCCAGCCCGATCCCGCTGGACGCGCCCGTAATCACGATCACCTGCCGGTTCAGCGGTTTGAACTTCATGTCGCGATCCTCTTTGCCATTGTTACGAACGAACTCGGGCGGGAACCGCTCCGTTAGGAAAGCGGAACTTCATGCACGTGCGGAGTCGATCCAACCTTGCTTGGTGCTGCGGTCAGTGCAGCCTTTGTGAATTTGAATGGATGTCTGAACTGAGAGCGAGCCGGCGGCTTGCGCAGCCGCAAGTGGGTCTGTGCACAAACCCGCAGGAATTCTTTTCGCGATCTGGTCGCTGCAAACCTTGTCTCGCTCCCGGATCCCTGAGGATGGCGCATGGCCCGGCTTTTGACACAATGCTGAGCCAGCAACTGGGTATGAGCATGGGTTCAACCACGAGGTTTGCCTCCCGGTGGCTTCTCGGAGCCATGGTCACGCTCGCCGTGATCGGGCAATCGACCGCGCAGATACCTCCTGGGCCTATGCCCGAGTCAAATGCCGAAGAGATCGTGGTCACCGCGCAACGCAGCGGCATCCCTGTTTGGCGGGTAGCAGGCCCACGAACAACGATCGTACTTGTGGGATCGATCGGCAAGGTCGCTCCTGGCACCCAGTGGAACCCGGCCGCGCTTGATGCGGCGCTTGCCCAAGCCGACCGCATCATGTTTCCCGAAGCAATGGACATCAGCTTCGGGCTGTTCTCTGTCATCGGTCTGATCGGCAAGTGGCGCGCGCAAGCCTCACTCCCGAAGGGCCAGACGCTGCAGACGCTGACGACGCCCGAGCAGTGGGCGCGGCTCGTCGCATTGCGGGATCGAGGCGTTCTGAAGGCGGGCTTCGAGCGCAAGCATCCCTACCACCTGGCGATGTCGCTGGCAGGGTCGATCCGAGACAAGCGGAAGCTTGTGCCGGGCGCTGACGCCTATGTCCGCCGCTACCTCGGTCGGAACAAGGCCAAAGAAGTCCCTTTGACGAAGAGCACCCTCAAAGGACTGACGGCCGGATTCTTCACCTCGGCTCCACGCGCGCACGTGGCATGCCTCATGGACTACGTCACGCTGGTGGAAGCGGGAGAGGCGGGCGTCCGGGCGCGTGCTGATGCGCGTGACAGGCGATCGCAGGCCTGGGCGGCACGTCGTGTCCCTGATGCTCTCATCGCGAAGGTAGACGGTGGGCAGCCATCTTGCTGGCCCAAGGGCAGTCGCATGGAACAGGAGCGCGACGCCTCACTAGGTCCAGCCATCCGCAATCTGCTAGGCGGTTCGCAGCCAGCCCTCGCTATAGTGTCGCTCGACACGCTGGCCAGCCCTGGCGGCGTCCTCGACAATCTGGTCGCGGCCGGGTTCGATGTTCGTGGCCCGCGTTGGAGGCGCTGATTCGGGGTGAGAATTCTTAGACGCCGCACAGTGCGCCTGCGCAGCCGATCTATAAATGGATGGCGAGAACTGGAAAGCGGCGAAGGGTACGCGAATGTCGTCTTGTGGGTTTTTACTCTAGTGGGAAGATCAACGCTCTACGCCCGGGACCGTCCCGCGACCAAACAGCGGTACCCAGATGTGCTCGACCACGAAGGGTCGGGCGGGTTCACCTGAAGAAAATGAGACGTCCATCTGATCAAGGAGTGCGTTCCAATCAAAGTCCGGATCGGATAGCGTCGACTGCAATTCAGCCTTGAGACCATCCCGCTGCCGGCTGTCCGCGCGGGTCGCCACCGCGCCGATATAGCTTTGCTGATCGGCTTCGCTCTCGGCCACATTGGCGGAGAAGGTGGTTTCCAGCAAATTCTCGATATACGGAGTAGCGTGCTTCATTGCATGACCTTAGCGGGGTACTTGGCGGATCAGCTGTTGTTGCCCGTTTGCCCTAGCCAGCGCGTGTGCCTTCACGACTGTCAAGCATCACAGCATAGCCGGACGGCGGCCGACATCATTGAGCGGTTCGTCGGTCGGAGACCGAGTTTTGCGGAGCAGTCAACTGGTGGTTACCTCGTGCAGGTTGGGTGAGGGTCGTTCCTGAACGGATGTCCGAAGTTGAGGAGTCGATAAGCCAGCGTGAACGTCGGCTTCTGGTTCCACTCGCGGCGGCAAGAGACGCATAATGACCAGAGAAGCTGATATTAGCTCGTTCGCCATGCGATCGGACGCTGCCAATCCCGATCAGTCCTGCTAGGGTCAGGACTCGTTGATCACAGCCAGAAGATGACGGTGGCAGCGAGGGCTATGGCGGAGAAGAAGGCGGTTGGGCACCGATCGTAGCGTGTGGCGATCCGGCGCCGATCCTTGAGGCGGCCGAACATGATCTCGATGCGACTACGACGCCGGTAGCGGCGCTTGTCGTATCTGACCGGCTCGTTGCGCGATCGGCGGCCCGGATGCAGGGCTGGATGCCCTTGGCCTGGAG
>CAKTFL010000007.1 GCA_934555855.1 uncultured Sphingomonas sp.
GCGCGACGCGGGGATGGTCGCGGAAGCGGCGGCCGATCGCGAACCAGATCTGGTCGGCCGCGAACGAGCCCGCGACCGTCGCCGCCATCACCCCGCCGAGCGGCACCAGCCCGTGATGCGCGAGCAGCCCGCCCGCGACCACCACAGCCTCTCCCTCCAGCCCCGCTCCGACGAACAGGGCCGGCAGGCCGAAACGGGCGACCAGTGCCTCGATCGCCACGGGCCCGTCAGCCCTCCACGCCGAGCTGCCACAAGGTGAAGGCATGTTCCTCCGCCGCCTCGCGCAGACTGTCGAACCGGCCCGACTTGCCGCCATGGCCGGCGCCCATATTGGTCTTGAGCAGCAGCAGATTGTCGTCGGTGCGGGTGGCGCGCAGCTTCGCCGCCCACTTGGCCGGTTCCCAATAGGTCACGCGCGGATCGTTGAGCCCGCCCGAGATGAACAGTGGCGGGTACGCCTGCGCCCGAACGTTGAAATACGGGTCGTAGGAGCGGATCAGCTCGAACGCCGCCTTGTCCTCGATCGGGTTGCCCCATTCCGGCCATTCGCCCGGCGTCAGCGGCAGATCGGGGTCGAGCATGGTGTTGAGCACGTCCACGAACGGCACGTCCGCGATTACCGCGCCCCACAGGTCGGGGTCGGAATTGACCACCGCCCCCATCAGCTCGCCGCCCGCCGAGCGGCCCGCGATCGCGATCCTGCCGGCACTGGTCCAGCCGCCGTCCACCAGCGCGTTCGCCACGTCAACAAAGTCGTTGAAGGTGTTGGTGCGCTTTTCCAGCTTGCCGTCGTGGTACCATTGCTGGCCGAGATCGTCGCCGCCGCGGATATGCGCGATGGCATAGGCGAAGCCGCGGTCGAGCAGGCTCAAGCGCCCGGTCGAGAAGCCCGGCGGGATCGCATGACCGTAGGCGCCATAGGCGTAGAGGAACAGTGGCCGCGAGCCGTCCTTCGGGAAATCAGCCGGATAGACGATCGACACCGGCACCTGCGTTCCGTCGCGCGCGGCGATCTTCAGCCGCTCGGTCCGGTACTTCGCGCCGTCATAGCCGGACGGGATCTCCTGAACCTTCAGCGTGGTCAGGCCGCCGGTGGCGACGTCATAATCGTAGACGGTGCCGGGCGTGACCATCGATTCATAGCCGAGGCGCAGCACGTCCATGTCATATTCGGGATTGTCGCCCAGGCCGGCGGCGTAGCTCTGCTCCGGGAACACGATCCGTTGCGGCACCTGAGGCGCGTCGTAGCGGTGGATGGCGATGCGATCGAGCCCGTCCTCGCGCCCCTCGACCACGAAGAAGTCCTGGAAGCAGTCGACGCCCGTCATGTAGAAATGCGGGTCCGGCCCGATCAGCTCGTGCCAGTCGCCGGGATTGTCGATCGAGGCGGTCACCAGCCGGAATTGCGGGTCGGTATCGTTGGTGTGGATGAACAGCGTGCCGTCATGCTCCTCCACGTCATATTCCCGGCCCTCCAGCCTGGGGGCGACCAGGATCGGCTCGGCAGTCGGATCGCTGGCGGGGACCAAGCGAATTTCAGAGGTATTGTGGTCGCCGGTGCCGATCACGATCCACTTGCGCGACGAGGTTTCCGCGACCGCGACGCGAAAACCCTCGTCGGCCTCATGGTAGAGTTCCACATCGTCCGTCACCGGCGTGCCCAGCCGGTGCAGCCGGGCATTGTCGGTGCGCCACTGATCGTTGGCGAGGCCGTACAGGAACGCGCTGTCGTCCGCCGTCCAGACCAGGTCGGACAACATCCCCTCGATCACCTCGGGCAGGTGCTCGCCGGTATCGAGGTCCTTGACCCGCACCGTGAAGCGCTCCGCGCCGCTGTCGTCGATCGCATAAGCGAGATAGCGGCCGTTGTTGGAGACGCTGAACGCGCCGAGGCGGAAATATTCCTTGCCCTCGGCCAGCGCCGGCTCGTCCAGCAGCAGCTCGTCCGGGCCGCCGGTCACGGGCTTGCGCCACCATTTGCGATACTGGCCGCCGGTTTCGTAGCCCGTCCAGTAGAGCCAGTCGCCGTCCTTTTGCGGCACGGAGGACTCGTCCTCCTTCATCCGGCCCTTCATCTCCTCGTACAGGCGATCGACCAGCGGCTGGTGCGGCGCCATCACCGCGTCAAAATAGGCGTTCTCCGCGTCAAGATAGCCCAGCACCTGTGCGTCGGTAACGGTCGGATATTCCGGGTCCTTCAGCCAGGCCCAGGGATCGTCGAGGGTGATGCCGTGAGTGGTGAAATCGTGCGGGCGGGTGGGGGCGACGGGCGGGGTGAGTTCGGTCATGGCCGAAGACATAAGGCCCCGACAGCGCTTGTCGACAGGAAGCGTGGCCGGCGTCGTCACAACCATGGAGGCCGGAGATCACACCCTAACCTGCCGGGGGCAGGGGCTGCCGAGAATATTGCTCGAGCTGGGGATCAAGTCGAGCCCAGCGTGGCGCATCCGCCGTCCAGATCGCCACTTGCGGCCGCAGGTCGTGGCCGGGCTCCAGAAATCCCAAGCGAACCGTTCGGAACTGCGGCCGAGCCGATGACTGGGCCATCACCGGCGTCCCACAGGCGCCGCAATAGCTTTGCACAAGCGTGTTTCCGCTCGCTGCGACATAGCTGTGCGCCGACAATGTTCCCGACAATGCCACATCCTCCGTGCGGAACATGGCATTGTTCGTGGGACCCCCACCCGCAAGCTGCTGGCACTGCCGGCACCAGCACTGGCGTACCGTTATCGCCTCGCCGCGGATCTCGGCTGAAACTGCCCCGCACTGACACTGGCCACGATACGTCATGTGCCTTGCTCCTGGACGTGCGAAGGTCGGCTCAGCCAAGCACTCTTGGCTTCGGCGGTTCGGTTCCAACAAAACCGGCGATTGTCAACGCGTCGATGAACGCCGCGGCCGAACCCGCGTGTCAGGGCGTTGGCGGGCGGCGCAGGCGGCGGCGGAACAGGCCGCGGCGGCTCATCGCCTCGAACATCTCGGAGGGGCGTTCGGGGTCGAGCACTTCATTTTCGGCCAGCCATGCCTCGACCGCCGACAGGTCTTCTATCTCATAGGGACTGAGCGAGCGGCCGGCACCGCGGAGTTCCTCGATCGTGGCGATCAGCGAGCCGGTGGCGTCGATCCGCTCCGCGACCCGCGCGATCGGAACGCCCAGATGCTCTGCGATCAGGCCGTCGCGGATCGCCCGCACCGCCGCCTCGTGGCCCGCACCCGGCTCGATCACGACGTCGCACTCCGTGTCGAGCCCGAGCGAGCGGTTGTTCATATTCGCCGAGCCGATGCGAAGCGTCCGCCCGTCGACGATCATCACCTTGGCATGGACGTAGATCGGCGTGCCGCCGGCCGTGTAGGGGTGATAGATGCGAAAGCGGCCGTGCCGGTCGCGTCGCTTCAGCGCGGCGACCAGCCGGGCGCGGGCGGTGTCCATCGCGATCGGCTCCAGCCACCCCTGCGCGGTCAGCGGGTTGACGATCACCACCTCCGGCCCGGCCGGCTCGTCCAGCCTGCGCGCGATCGCCTCCGCGATGCGGCGAGAAGCGAAATACTGGCTTTCGGCATAGATGCTGCGGCGGGCGGCGGCGATCTGGGCGAGGAACAGCGCCTCGATCTCCCGCACCTCCGGGCAATCGGGCATGTCGGGCCGGGTGCGCGCGATGCCGACCTCCACGTCGCGGAAGTCGGGCTCCAGCCCGTCCGGCCAGGGCACCGGGCATTCGCCCACCGGCTCCATCCGCCGTCCCCCCGCACGATGCCAGCGATCGCGCGTCAGCTCACCCAGCGCCGCCGCGACCGGGCCGTCGATGGCGGTGGTGGCGTCGTGCCAGGGTTTGTGCGGCCGGCCGTTCGGCGACACCCGCCGCGGATCGTCGTCGCGATGCTCGCGCGTGTCCCAGCGCTCCACGGTCATGTCGATGCCGCCGCAAAAGGCGAGGCGATCGTCGATCACCGCGATCTTCTGATGGTGGGAGGCGCCGGTGGGGTGAAAGCCGTCGAGCCGGGTGTGAATGCGGGGATGCCACATCCAGCGCGCCAGGGTCACGATGTTGGTGCCGCGCGTGAGCGTCTTCAGCGCGCCCATGTCCCAGCGGAGCAGGTAGATTTCCAGAGCCGGATTGCGGTTCACCAGCCACAGGATGAACTCGCCCAGCGTCCGGGGCTCGCCCGGTTCCTGGCCGTCATGGGTCAGCGAGATGCGGCCGTCGAAGTCCCAGCCGATCAGCATGATCCGCCGCCGCGCCCTCAGCATCGCGAGCCGCGCGTTGCGGAAATAGTCCGCCGCATCGACGATCACGCTCATGCGCGCGGCTGGCTCGACACGCCAGAATGGGGAGCGATCTGGCGCCATCGGGCGAGCCTCCTAGAGGCAGGCGCGCGCGCGTGCAAATGGGGCAGACCACAAGTCCGCCCTGTTTTCCCCGCGCGGCATCTGCCATGCCAACCCTATGTCGATCCATTCCGCCCGCCATTCCGCCCGCCTTTCCGCCCGCCTTTCCGCGTTGCGCGACGAGCTTGCCCGCATCCGCCTGGACGGGTTCGTGGTGCCGCTGACCGACGAGCATATGAGCGAATATGTCGGCGCCTATGCGGAGCGGCTCGCCTGGCTGACCGGGTTCGGCGGCTCGGCCGGCACCGCCGTGGTGCTGGCGGGGGAGGCGGCGATCTTTACCGACGGCCGCTACACGCTCCAGGTCCGCGAGCAGGTGGCGGGCGACGAGTGGCACTATGTGCCCGTGCCGCAGGAAAGCGTCGCCGGCTGGCTGTCCGACCATGCGCCGGAGGGCGCGCGGATCGGCTATGATCCGTGGCTGCACACCCGCGCCTGGGTCGAGGAGGCGCGGGGCGCGCTGGCGGAGCGGGGCGCGACGCTGGTGCCGGTCGCGGCGAACCCGGTGGACGCGGTCTGGTCCGATCGTCCGGCTCCGTCCGCCGCGCGCCTGTCCGTCCACGCCGACGCGCAGGCCGGCGCCTCCTCCGCCGAGAAGCGCGCCGCCATCGCCGACTGGCTGGGTGAGCGGCGCGCGGACGCGGTGGTGCTGTCGGCGCTCGATTCGATCGCCTGGGCGCTGAACGTGCGCGGCACGGACGTGGCGCATACGCCGGTGGGGCTGTCTTACGCGATCGTGTCGGCGGACGGCACCACCGACCTGTTCGTCGCGCCCGACAAGCTGGACGAGGCGGTGCGTCAGCATCTGGGCAATGCGGTTCGCCTGCACGACCGGGACGCGTTCGCGCCGGCGCTGGCGGGCCTTGCCGGCAAGCGGGTCGCGGTGGACCCGGAGCGCGCCGTCGCCGCCATCGCCGACGCGATCGAGGCGGGCGGCGGCACCGTGCTGTCGCTGCGCGATCCGGTCGTGCTGGCCAAGGCGATCAAGAACCGGGTCGAGGTCGCCGGGCACCGCGCCGCATCCGTTCGCGACGGCGCCGCGCTCACCCGCTTCCTGCGCTGGGTGGAGCGGGAAGGTCCGGGGGGCGGGGAGACCGAGCTCTCCGCGGCCGCCAGGCTGCTCGCGTTCCGGCAGGAAAGCGGACTGCTCCTCGACACCAGCTTCGCCACCATCTCCGCGACGGGCGCACATGGCGCCAGCCCGCATTACCACGTCACCGAGGATTCGAACGCGTCGATCGAGCCGGGCCAGCTCTATCTGGTCGATTCGGGCGGCCAATATGCGGACGGCACCACCGACGTGACCCGCGTGATGCCGATCGGAAGCCCTACGCCGGAGATGCGCGACCGCTTCACTCGCGTGCTGAAGGGACATATCGCCATCGCCACCGCCGTGTTCCCCGACGGCACCACGGGCGCGCAGATCGACGGCTTCGCCCGGCGGCCGCTATGGGAGGCGGGGCTCGACTACGGCCACGGCACCGGCCACGGCATCGGCAGCTACCTGTCAGTGCATGAGGGGCCGCAGCGCATCGCCGCGCCCAATTATCCCGGCGGCGCCAGCCTGGAGCCGCTGCGCGCGGGCATGATGCTGTCCAACGAACCCGGTTACTACAAGGCGGGGGAATATGGCATCCGCATCGAGAACCTGCTGCTGATCCAGGCGCGGGAGATCGCGGGGGGTGACCCGGACCGTCCCATGCTGGGATTCGAGACGCTGACTTTCGCCCCGATCGAGCGCGACCTGATCGATCCGGCGCTGTTGACTCCGGGCGAGCTGGCATGGCTCAATGCCTATCACGCCAGGGTCGCCGAGCTGATCGCCCCGGTGCTTGAGGGGGAGGATGCCGCATGGCTCCAGTCAAAATGCTCGCCCATCGCCTGACCGTTACGGCCGCGTGTCTGGGCCTGGTCGCGGGAACGCTGCTCGTCGCTCAGGACGCCGCGTCGGCGGCGGCGGACCTGGGGTCGATGGCGGTCCGCCGCTGATCCTCCTCGGCCGGCCCGTCATGGCCGGCGTCGTCCGGCGCGACCGGCGCCTTGCGCCGTCGCAGGTTCGCCCTCAGCGCGGCTCTCAACCGCTCGGCCCGTTCATCCTTCGCTGCCATGCTTTTGATCTAGCGGGTCGCGCAACGCCTTGACAACCGGGCGCGGTTCGTCTCTAGGCGCGCTTCCCCGCCTGTTGGCGAGTGCTGCCGTAGCTCAGTGGTAGAGCGCATCCTTGGTAAGGCTGAGGTCGTGAGTTCAATCCTCACCGGCAGCACCATTTTTCCCCCGGAAGATCATCGGTCACGATAACCCCTTGGGGGGAGGCGGAGATCGGTCCCGGCGAACGGGCGCGGGTCAGGATCAACCCGTCCTGCTGCCGTCGCCGTGCCGCTCCAGATGCGACAGCACCGCATCGGCCACGACCCGTGGCGCCTCGCGCGCCGGAAAGTGGCCGACACCGGGCAGGACGATCCGCGAATAGCCGGCGCTGAACCAGCGTTCCTGACCCTCCGACTCCTCCGGCGGATCGCAGCGGTCGGCCTCGCCCTGGATCATCAGCGTCGGCACGGCGAGGCTTACGATCGCGTCGATCCGGGCACGCTGCGCGGCATAGCTGGCGTCGAGCGGCTCCGCCTGCCAGCGGTGGCGATAGCCGTGGAGCGTGATCGCCGCCCAGTCGGGATTGCGAAAGCTGTCGGCGGCGGCGGCGAAGCTCGGCTCGCCGAACCAGCCCGGCGGGCTCCACGTTTCCCATTGATATCGTGCGAAGCCGACCGGATCGGCCTGAACCTCTGCCGCGCCAGCGTCGGAGGTCATCAGCCACTGATACCACCAGCGCGCGCACTGATCGAGGGACGGCACCGCGAAGCGCCCGCGCGGGCTGTAGCCGATCGCCAGCGACATCATCGCCGTCAGCCGCTCGGGCACCAGCGCCGCCAGCGCATAGGCGGCCCGCCCGCCCCAATCATGACCCATCAGCGCGAACCGCCGCCATCCGAGCGCATCGGCCAGATCGAGCGCGTCCTGGGCCAGCGCGACCGGACTGCCGTCGCGCAAGGTGTCCGCGCTGCGGAACCGCGTCGGCCCGAACCCGCGCAGCCAGGGCGCCACCCAGCGATAACCCGCCGCCTCCAGCGCCGCCGTGACGCCCGCCCAGCCGGTGGGATCGTCGGGCCAGCCGTGCAGCAGGAGCAGCGGCGTGCCGTCGTCAGGCCCGCCGGCGAGATAGGCGATGTCGAGATGTCCGGTGGTCACGCGCTTCATGCCGCTTGCATCCTTCCAGTGGCGCCGCTTTCGGAGAGATGCGCCAGAAAGGCGGACACGTCATCAGCGCCCGCGCCGATCATCTCTTGTGCGGGACCGGATCGGCCGCCACTGTCGCGCGATGAAACGTTGGCTTCCCGCTCTTCTCCTGCTCACCGCCGCCGCCGATCCCGCTCCGCCCATCCTGTCGCCCGAGCGCATCAAGGACGATATCCGGACGCTGGGCGCCGATGATTTCCATGGCCGCGGCCCGACCCAGCCGGGGGAGGAGGCAACGCTCGCCTTTCTTGAACGGCGGTTCGCCCAACTGGGACTCAGGCCGGCAGGCGACCGGGGCTTTCGCCAGACGGTGCCGCTGCTGCGCTGGACGCGCGAGAGCGCCAGCTTCACGCTGAACCTGAACGGAACGCCGCAGGTGCTGACGCCGGGCGTCGAGATTTCGGCGACGTCGCGCATTGCCGGGACGTCGTCGCTGGATCGGGCGGCGATCGTGTTCGTCGGTTATGGCATCGTGGAACCGCGCCTGGGCTACGATCCCTATCGCGGTGTCGATGTGCGCGGTAAGGTGGTCGTCGCGCTTGCCGGCGACCCCGACGTGGAGGCGGGCAGGGACCTCGGCTTCGGCGGCCGAGCCTCCAGCCCGGCGGCCCGGACCAAGCTGACCGAAGCGCAAAAACGGGGCGCCGCCGCCTTTCTGACGATCCATGAAACCTTTCCGTCGAGCTATCCATGGCTCCAGCTTGCCAATAGCGACGCGGTGCCCGGCTATGCACTCGACGAGGGCACGGTGCCGCCGGCATTCGGCATCCGGGGGACCATCCGCAACGATATCGGCGTCGCGATGCTGAGGCAGGGCGGTCTCGATTATGCCGCCGCCAAGCGCGCGGCGCAGCGCGCCGATTTCCACGCGGTCGAGCTGAGGGGCGCAACGCTGTCCGCCACGACCAGGATCACCCTCGAGCACGTCGTCAGCCACAATATCGTCGGCGTGCTCCCCGGAACCGATCCGCAGGCCGGCAGCATTCTCTACGGCGCCCACTGGGACGCCTATGGCGAGAATGCCTTCGACCCGCCGGCCGACCGCATCCGCAACGGCGCGATCGACAATGCCACGGGCACCGCGACGCTGCTGGAAATCGCGCGGACATACGCCGCGGCCGGGCGGCCACGTCGCTCGGTCGTGTTCGGCCTGTGGACCGCCGAGGAGAAAGGGCTGCTCGGCGCCAGCTGGTACGCCGATCACCCCACGACGCCGCTCGCGACGATGGCGGCGCAGTTCAACCTCGATCCCCACGTCATGCTCGGCCGGACGCGCGACCTGGAACTGATCGGAGTCGGCCGGACGCCACTGGAAACCGATCTCGCGCGCGTGGCGGCGGCGCAGGGGCTGGCGGTGGTGCCGGAAGAGAACACGGAAGCGGGCTGGTATTACCGGTCCGACCATTACGCCCTCGCGCAGAAGGGCGTGCCCGGCGTGTATTTTCGTGCGGGCCGCGATCTCGTAAACGGCGGGCGGGCAGCGGGCGAGGCGAAGCGCGCCGCCTATAACGCGCGCTGCTATCACCAGACCTGCGACGAATATGACGCGGGCTGGGACACGACCGGCGCAGCGCAGGAAGGCAGCGTCGCCTACGCCCTCGGGCGAGAGGTGGCGGAGGGGCGTGGCTGGCCGGGCTGGAACCCGTCGGAGCCCTGGGCGGCGGAACGCGCCAGGACGCAGGCTCAGCGCGCGCCGGCACTGGCGGAGTAACCGGACCTCCGGCGGCCACCCTTCCTGATCGCACGCTGTTCAGAACGAGCGGCTTCGGGCAGGAGGCCAGGATCAACAAGGGAGCCGCCATGATCCGCCTGCCACTTCTTGCCCTGCTCACCTCCATCCCGCTCGCGACCGCCGCCGTTGCCGCCCCTGCGGCGACACCCTCGCCCGAGGTCCTGCGGGACGCGGCGCTCGATGACGCGATCGCCTGGGACATCGTGGAAGGGCTGACCACCGAAGTGGGGCAGCGCCTCGCCGGAACCGAGGCGGAGGCACGGGCGCGCGACTGGGCGGTGAAGCGGCTGAAGGCGCTCGGCTTCGCCAACGTGCACGTCGAGACATACGACATGCCGGTCTGGCGGCGCGGCGTGGAAGCGGCCGAGATCGTCGCGCCCTTTCCGCAGAAGCTGGCGGTGACGGCGCTCGGCAACAGCGTCGCCACCGCTAACGGAGGTCTCACGGCAGAGGTCGTCGCATTCGACGGCCTGGACGAACTCAAGGCGGCAAAGCCGGCCGCGGTGAGCGGCAAGATCGTGTTCGTGAACCACGCCATGGCCGTGCAGCAGGACGGCGGCTCCTATGGCGAGGTCGGCGCGATCCGTCGGACGGGTCCCTCCGTCGCCGCCCAGAAGGGTGCGGCCGCGATTGTGATCCGCTCGATCGGCACCGATCACCATCGGATGCCGCATACCGGCGTGCAGAGCTGGACGGCCGGCGTGCAGCCGATCCCGGCGGCGGCGCTGAGCGTGTCCGATGCCGATCAGCTGGCCCGCATCCTGGCTCGCGGCAAGCCGGTGAAGCTGCACCTGACAATCGGCGCGGGCCCGGCCGGCACGGGACAATCGGGCAACGTGATCGCCGAGGTCCCCGGACGCGATCCGAAGGCGGGCATCGTCCTGGTCGGCGGCCATCTCGACAGCTGGGACCTCGGCACCGGCGCGATCGACGACGGCGCCGGCGTCGCGATCACCGCCGCCGCCGCCAAGCGTATCATGGATGCCGGGCGGCCGCTCCGCACCATCCGCGTCGTGTGGTTCGGCGCGGAAGAGGTGGGCGGCCTGGGCGGAGAAGCCTATGCGAAGGCTCATGCCGGCGAGAAGCACGTGCTGGTGGGCGAATCCGACAGCGGCGCCGACCGGGTATGGCGGCTCGCCACTAGCAGCGGCAGCCCCGGATCGCCGCTGAACGATCGCCTGGCTGCGCTCCTCGCGCCGCTCGGCGTCACGCGTGGCGCGGGGACGGCGCATGGCGGGACGGACGTCGCGCCGATCGCGGCGGCAGCCCATGCGCCGGTGATCGACCTCGGCCAGGACGCTTCGCGCTATTTCGACGTCCACCACACGGCCGACGACACACTGGACCGGATCGACAAGGTCCAGTTGCGCCAGAACGTCGCCGCCTGGACCGCCACGCTCGCGCTGATCGCCAACGATCCCGCCGAGCTGGCGCCGACACGGGGAGCCCCGCACGGCGATTGAAACGGCGGGCCGGACCCGAGGCAACCCGATCTGTGATTGTGACCGGGCTCGATTTTCTTGGGACCCGGCCCGCTTGACCCCGACCGAAACCCCCATACCCTAGCGGTTCAGTAGGATTAGGGGTTCAAATGCGCCGATCGTCGTTCGTGGCCAGTGTCGAATCAGGGAATTCGTTTTCCAGGCAGTGGGCCGGCATGGTGCCGGCCCGCCATCGGGCAGGGTGGGCGGCGGCGGGGCTGCTCGTCACCACGGCGACGGGCGCCTATGCTCAGGATTCGGCGCCTGCCGCTGCCGCCGTGGAGCCTGCGCCCGAGCTTTCCGCCGCGAACACCGGGCCGGGCGATATCGTCGTCACTGGATCGCGCATCAGCCGCAGCGGCTATGACACGCCTACGCCCGTGACGGTGATCGGCACGCAGGAGCTTCAGGCGACCGCGCCGGCCAACCTTGCCGATTTCGTCAACCAGCTGCCATCGGTCGCGGGCAGCATCACGCCGGCCAACAGCAACCGCTCGCTGGCGAGCGGCGCCGCCGGGCTGAACACGGTGAACCTGCGCGGTCTGGGCAGCAACCGCACGCTGGTGCTGCTCGACGGGCGGCGCTCGGTCCCTTCGGCGACCGACGGCACGGTGGACATCAACACGATCCCGCAAGGGCTGGTGAAGAGCGTCGAGATCGTCACCGGCGGCGCCTCCGCCGCCTATGGCTCCGACGCGGTAGCGGGCGTGATCAACTACATCCTCGACAAGGATTACACCGGCATCAAGGGCGACCTGAGCTACGGCCAGACGACCTATGGCGATGACGACAGCTATCGCGCGGTGCTGACGGCGGGCACGCCCTTTGCCGGCGGTCGCGGTCACCTTCTGCTCAGCGGGACGTTTCTTCAGCGGAAGGGGATCAGGGGCGTCCCCCGGCGATGGGCGGAACAGGGCATGTATATGACCCAGAACCCCGCCTATGTGCCGGGCAACGGTCAGCCGCAGTACATGCCCTCCACCCAGGCGGGCCTGAACAGCGTCACCGGCGGCGGCATCGTCGTCAGTGGTCCGGCGCGGGGCGTGTATTTCGGCCAGGGCGGGACGATCAACCGCTACAATTACGGCCAGAACTACAACCCCGCCGGCAACAGCGAATGGACGATCGGCGGCGACTGGCGGCAGAACCAGCATATCGACGGCACGTCGCTGCAACCGGGCGAGCGGCTGCGGAGCGTGTACGGGCGGCTGAGCTTCGACGTGACAGACGGCATCGAGCTGTTCGGGGAAGGCTCGTACAACCGGACGCGAGGCCTCAACTGGGGTGGCCGCCAGACCGACAGGGGCAACATCGCGATCCGGGGCGACAACGCCTTCATCCCCGCCGCCCTGCTGGCGCAATATCCGACGATCGCGACGGGCGGCCTAACGCTGGGATCGTTCAATGCCGATTATCCGACGCGCCAGAGCGACAACACGCGGCAGGTCCAGCGTTACCTGATCGGCGCGCAGGGCAGGTTCGACCTGTTGAACAGCGCGTGGAAGTGGGACGGCTATTACCAGCGCGGCGTCACCGAGAACCATATCGTGCTGACCTCGCCCAACCGCACCAAGCTCGGTTACGCACGGGACGCGGTGTGGAACGCCGCCCGGACGGAGATCGTCTGCCGCGTGACGCGCAGCGGCAGCACCGATCCGCTGGCGCAGGGCTGCGTGCCGTTCAACAGCTTCGGCATCGGCGTGAACTCGCCGGCGGCCGTCGACTATGTGATGGGCAATCCCTGGACCGAGACGCGCTTCCAGCAGGACGTGGCGGCGCTGAACCTCAGCACCGATGTTGCCAATCCGTGGCTGAAGCCGATCGGCCTCGCGTTCGGCATCGAGCATCGGCGGGAGGAAGTATCCGCCTTCACGCCGCCGTTCGCGCAGAGCGGCTGGTACAGCGGCAACTTTCCGACCAACGAACAGGTCGCCGGCCATTACGATGTCACTGAAGGCTATGTGGAGACGCTGGTCTCGCTGCCCCTCAAGCTGGACTTCAACGGCGCCGCCCGCCTGACCAGCTACAGCCAGGCCGGCGAGGTCGTGACGTGGAAGACGGGCCTGACCTGGAACCCGGTCAGCGACCTGCGCCTGCGCGCGGTACGCTCCCGCGATATTCGCGCGCCCAACCTGTCCGAGCTGTTCCAGTCGGGCGGCGGCAACACCAATTCGCTGCTCAATCCCTGGACCGGCAGAACGGCGCGTTTCCGGGGCGTGCCGCAAGGTAACCTGAACCTCAGACCGGAAAAGGCCGACACCTGGGACCTGGGCGTCGTTTATCAGCCATCTTTCCTGCCCGGCTTCGGCCTGTCGGTCGATTATTACGACATCAAGATCAAGGGCGCGATCGGGTCGCTGAGCGCGCAGCAGATCGTTGATCGCTGCTTCGAGGGGAATGACGATCTCTGCCGGCAGATCGCGCTGGCGACGCAGGACAATGTGGCGGCGCCGACCTTCCCATATGGACAGGGCTGGGATCGCGCCACCGGACCCAACGCCATCCCGAACCTGGGCGATATCTGGGTCTATACTTCCAACTTCAACTATGTGGCCGAGCGGACGCGCGGCGTCGACGTGGAGGTCAGCTACCAGACCCCGCTGAACCGTATCGCGGCCAGCCTGCCCGGCCGATTGTCGCTTCGCGGCCTTGCGACCCGGTTCATCGAACGCCGGTCCGACAACGGCACGCAGCCTCCGAACAACAGCGTCGGGCAGAACAGCGGCGCGCTGCCGACATGGAAGTACCGGGTCACCGCCAACTATGCCGTGGACGATTTCACGGTGCAGCTGACGGGGCGCGGCTTCAGCGCAGGCGTGTACAGCAACACCTATATCGAGTGTACGACGGGGTGCCCGGCCTCGACGGCCCTGAACCGGACCATTTCCGACAACAGCCTGCCCGGCGCTTTCTACGTCGATGCGTACCTTGCCCGGAAGGTGAAGGTCGGCACCGCCGATACCGAGTTCTTCGTGCAGATCGGCAACCTGTTCAACCGCGATCCGGGCCTGGTCGGCAGCGGTCCGTCCGATACCTCCAGCCCCGATCCCGGCACCAACCGATCGCTCTACGACTTTCTGGGCCGAACGTTCAGGGTCGGCCTCCGCTTCGATCTGGGCTGACCTCGCGACCGGCCTTGACGATCGATCTTCACAAACAATGCCGGCCGTGATCCTGGCCGTTCAAAGGGACGAGAGATGCGCGGAATACTTTTTGCCACGACCATGTTGGCCGCAGTCGCAGCCTGCCCCGCCCAGGCCCAGCTTGCGCCAGCGACGACGGCGCGGATCACCGACCCAAAGGACGTGATCGGCGGGGTGCCCGGATCCGACTATTTCCTCGCCGATTACACCAGGATCACGGCTTGGCTTCAGAAGGTGGCGGGTGAGAGCGACCGGATGAAGCTGGTGTCGATCGGCAAGACCACCGAGGGCCGCGACCAGTGGATGGTGATCGTCTCGTCGCCGGAGAACATCCGCAACCTGGACCAGAATCGCGAGATCGCCCGCAGGCTGGCGCTCGCCAGGGGCCTGACCGACGAGTCCGCGCGCGCGCTGGCCCGGCAGGGCAAAGCGATGGTGTGGATCGACGCGGGCGTCCACGCGACCGAGACGGTCAACGGCCAGGCGCATATCCAGATCGTTCACGACCTGCTGACCGACAACGACCCGGAAACGCTGCGTCTGCTTCATGACGATATCGCGCTGTTTGTGTTCGCCAATCCGGACGGGCTGGAACTGGTCGCCAACTGGTACATGCGCCCGGCCGATCCGAAGGCGCGCAGGACCGAGACGATCCCGGTCCTGTATCAGCATTATGTCGGCCACGACGACAATCGCGACAGCTTCGCCGTGACCCAGGCGGAAACGACCAACATCAACAAGGCGATGTTCCGCGACTGGTTTCCCCAGCTGGCCTATAACCAGCACCAGACCGGCCCGGAGGGGACCGTCGTCTTCATCCCGCCGTTCCGCGACCCCCTGAACTACAATAACGAGCCGCTGGTCATCAACGAGACCAATGGCCTGGCCTATGCGATGCACGGCCGGCTGCTCGCCGAGGGGAAGCCGGGCTCGATCATGCGGTCGGGCGCGCCCTATTCCACCTGGTTCAACGGCAACCTGCGGACGATCGCGAATTTCCACAATGTTCCCGGCATCCTCACCGAGATTATCGGCAATCCGACGCCGATGGAAATCCCGCTCGTGCCGAAGCACCAGCTCGCGCGGGAGGACCTGGCCGCGCCTATCGCGCCGCAGCCATGGCATTTCCAGCAGTCGATCGATTACGTCCGGTCGCTCGACCGGGCGATGCTGGATTACGCGTCGCGCAACCGCGAGACGGTGCTCTACAACCGCTATGTGATGGGCCGCGACCAGATCGCCAATGGCGGCCGCGACAGCTGGATCGTGACCCCGAAGCGGATCGAGGCGCTGGAGGAAGCCGCGAAGAAGG
>CAKTFL010000008.1 GCA_934555855.1 uncultured Sphingomonas sp.
GCGCTATGACGTGGTCGAGGCGATGACCGGGACGATTCCGGAAGGCGACGTGGCTACGCAGGTGCGCGACCAGCTCGATCGAGTCGAGCAACTCGCGGCCAGCGCCCTGTCGCGCGACTATGACCAGGAACTGGTGGTCATCAGCGAGAACGACCTGGCCTGAGCCGGTCGGCAAGGAAAGGGGCCGCCGTCCGGGTGGACGGCGGCCCCTTTCGGTCGGGAATGGTTACGGATCAGAAGCTGAAGCGCGCGCCGATCCGGACCTGATACAGCGACTGACGCGAGGAGATCACGTTCTGCTGGTCCGGCGTCACCGTCGGGGCGGAATAGCGATACTGGGCGCACTGCTGCGTCGTGGTCGTGGTCTGCTGGCCAGCGGCAGGGCCAGTTCCCGTCGGGACTGCCGCCTGAAGGCACTGAACCCTCACCGCCGGGATGGTGTACGGGAATGCGTATTCGCGGACCTGACCCCAGTTCTTGTTGAGCATGTTCGTGAAGTTCTCGATATCCATGAACAGCTGGACGCGGCTGTTGCCGATGCCGGTCGGCACGTCCTGCGCGAGGTGCAGGTCGAGACGGGTGAACCACTTCGAGTTGAAGCCGTTACGGGGCGCGACACCGCCGCGATATTTCTTCAGCCCGGTCGAGTTGATCAGGTTGTCGAGATAGGTCGCCGTCGCGGCGTTGTCGTAGGAGACGAGCGCATCGGTGGTCGAGGTCGGCACGTACAGCAGGTAACGCCCCAGAGCGCCGACATTGCCGAAGATCGGGCTGCGGCCCGACGCCGTGTCCTGCATCGTGTAGCTGTAGGGCCTGCCGATGCGGGTTTCGCCGAACAGCGACAGGGTGGTCTTGTAATCGCCGAAGAAAGCGTGGTCGAATGTCACGTTGTACTTGATGAAGTGACGCACCTCATCGTTCGACACGCCATAAGCCGCGCCGCTGCCGTCGAAGAACGCGCCGTTGCCATAATTGGAACCGGCCGTCGACGAGGTTGCCGGCGCCTGATCCGTCACGTCCTGATAGGTGTAGCTCGCGCCGGCGGTCAGGCCGAAGTCGAACGTCTTGTCGACGCGCGCGACCGCGATATACGACCGGCCCTTGCCCGTGTTCGTCAGCACCAGGTCCTGGTTGGTGTCGGAGAAGGTGGTGAGCGCGGTGTAGCGGGTGCGGCCGTCAGGCGTCCGCAGGGCCGTCGCTACCGAACGATAATCGGCGAAGAACACCTGATCGCGGACCTTCGACCACAGGAAGTCGGCGCCGAAGTGCCAGCCGCTGCCCAGGAAGCCGCCGAAATCGGCGTCATAGTCCGCCGACAGCGTGCCGCGCCATTGCGACGGCAGCTTGAAGTCCGGATCGAGAGCGTTGACCGGGGCGTTCACCGACGTGCTGGCATTGGTCAGCAGCGGGTTCGCGGCGGCCGGGATGGTCGCGCCGTTGACGCCGGTCAGCACCGCAGCACCCGCCGTATTGGCGGCCGGGCCGGTCAGGCCGGTGACGGTGTAGCTGGTGCCGTTGTTATTCTGGCGAACGTCGATGCTGTTAGACAGATAGCCCGTGTTCGAGAAGCTGTTCGACACATAGACGTCGGGCGAGCCGCCGGCGAAGATACCGATCCCACCGCGGAACACCAGTCGGCTCACCGGCTTGAAGTCGAAGCCGATGCGCGGCTGAAACACGCCGCGGCCCGAGATGTAGGACGTGTTCGGGAAGCCGATCCGGTTCAGGAAGTTCTGGTTGAACGCCGGCCGGCTGTCGCCGCCATACATGTCGTAGCGCGCCCCATAAGCGAGCGTCAGCAAGTTGCTGAGCCGCCACGTGTCCTGAATGCCGAAGGTGTAGGACTGGTACTGGAACCGCGCCGCCGCGTCGGCGGGGTCGAGCGAGGGGATCGCGTTCTGGTAACGCAGGCGCTGCGCGTTGCCGGCCGCGAAGTCGGCCAGCGAATCGAAATAATAATCGCCGGCGGTACGCTGCAGGAAGACGTTGACGATCTTCGCGTCCTGCATCTCGCCGAACACGCGCAGGTCGTGGTTCTCGCGGGTCAGGCGCGCCTGGACCAGGCCGCCCCAGCTCTTGCTGGTCAGCGCGTTGGACTGGCGCGAGATGTCCGGGCCGAACGACACCGTGCCAAAGCCGTTGCCGCAGTTCAGCGACAGGTCGTTGTTCGTTCCGACGCTCGCGGTGCCGCGGTCGGAGGTTGGCGCGGTGCAGACCTGGAACTGGCCAAAGCCGCGACCCAGCACCGGATCCTGGCCGCGCTTGTAATCCTTGTAGAAGGCGCGAACCTCGGTCGAGAACTCGTCCGACCAATCGGAGTTCAGCTGAAACACGCCCGTGTGCAGCCGGTTCGACGCAATATAGCCGTTCGACTCCAGGCCCAGCCCCGGAGCATTGGCCGTGCCGCCCGCCGGGCCGACATTGGTGTTCTGGTTAAACTGGATCGAATCCTTGGTGTAGATGTAGGTCAGCGAGGCGCGCTGCGTGTCCGACAGGTTCGCGTCCAGCTTGGCGACCAGGCGATCGTCCTGGTCGTCCGAATTGTTCAGCACGCCGCCGGTGTTGTAGTTGTACTTGCTCTGCGCGATCTGCTGGATCTGCGCGACGGCGGCGTCGGTGATGTTCGGGATGACGGTGCCGGCATTGTTGCCCGGCGTGCCCTCCACGATCGGCGTGCCGGCGCGGATGCGCTCGCCGGCGACCATGAAAAACAGTCGGTCCTTGATGATCGGACCCGACAGCTCGGCGCCGTAATTCTCGTACTTGTACTTGGGGATGGTAACCCGGCCGGTAGGGACGCCCGGACCCGCCTTGGTACGGTCGCCGGTCAGGCCGTCGCCGGATCGCGCGTAGAAGCCGTTGCCGTGGAAGCTGTTGGTGCCCGACTTCAGGATGGCGTTGATGGCGCCGCCCTGGAAGTTGCCCTCGCGCACGTCATAGGGCGCGACCTTGGTCTGGAACTGGCCGATCGCATCGAACGGCACCGGCGAACGGCGGGTGGGCAGGCCGTCCGGGTTGAGGCCGAAATTGTCGGTGACGGGCACGCCATCGACCGAGAAGCGGTTGAAGCGGGCATTCTGACCGGCGAAGGACACCGCGCGGCCGCTGCCTTCCGAATAATCGAGGCGGGCGAAGGGATCGCGGCGCATCAGGTCGCGGACGTCGCGGTTGACCGACGCGACGCTCGCGATGTCGGCCGCGGTCAGCACGTTGGCCGGACCCTGGCTGACGGTGCGCGCATTGGGAAGGCGCGAGGCGGTGACGACGACGTCGGCGCCGGCGGCTTCCGGCGTCGATGCGGTCAGTTCGACGGGCAGGTCGAACGCCTGCGCGATCACCGTGAAGATGTCGGTGACGGTGGTGGACGCGTAACCCGGCGCGCTGATCGTCACCGAATAGGGGCCGCCGACGCGCAGGCCCGAGGCGTTGAAGCTGCCGCTGGCATCGGTCGTGGCGGTGGAGGTCGTGCCCGAGGTCGTTTCGAGAACCTCGACCCGCGCCCCGGCCACCGGCGCGCCGCCCGAAGTCACGGTGCCGCGGATCGTGGAGGTGGTCTCTTGGGCCGATGCCGCCATGGGCGCTACGAGCGCAATCGCTGCTGCACCCATGAACAGGTAATTACGCATCTCAAAGTTCCCCTATGAGCATCGTCGCTCTGGAATCACGGCCGGAAAGACACCGTTCGCGTGCCCCTTCGGAGCCCAATATTGCTGTTCCATGACAGTTGCGATGGGAAGGTTCCCGCTGGCCAACCCTTTTTTTGTGCGTTGCAAAAACGCAACGCTTTAAGGCAGGATTATGGCCGGCTGGCCGCGACGATGTCCGCCCAGCCGGCCTCGTCGATCACCCGCACGCCCAGGTCCGCGGCTTTCTTCAGCTTGGAACCGGCGCCCGGCCCGGCGACGACAAGGTCCGTCTTGGCCGATACGGATCCCGCCACGCGCGCGCCCAGGCTTTCGGCCTGCGCCTTGGCCTCGTCGCGGCTCATGGTCTCCAGCGTGCCGGTGAACACCACCGTCTTGCCGCTGACTTCAGAGTCGCGGGTTTCGTGGATGACGTCGGCCGGTCTGACCTGATCGAGCAGGTCGCGCACGGCATCGTCGTTATGTTCTTCGGCGAAGAAATCGACCAGTGCCAGCGCCACTTCCGGCCCGATCTGCTTGGTGTCGACCACGGCGGCGAGGTCCTTCGCCGTGCGCGCAAGCAGCTTGTCGTCGGTTTCGCCGAGTGCGCGCGCGATCCCGGCGCGGACGGCAAGGGCGCGGTCGATCATCTCGCGAAACGCGGCCCAGCTTACCCAGCGGCGTGTGAGGTCGCGGGCGGTGATCTCGCCGACATGGCGGATGCCGAGCGCGAACAGCAGCCGGTCCAGCGGCGGATTGCGCCGCGCGTCGATCGCGGCGATCAGGTTGCGCGCCGACACCTCCGCCCAGCGCTCGCGGGCGAGCAGCCGCTCCTCCGTCAGTCGGAAGATATCGGCCGGCGCGGCGATCAGCCCGTCGCGGAAGAAGCTCTCGATATTGGTGATGCCCAGCCCCTCGATATCGAGCGCATGACGCGACACGAAGTGCCGCAACCGCTCGACCCGCTGGGCGGGGCAGACCAGCCCGCCCGAACAGCGCCAGTCGACCTCGCCCGGCTCTCGCTCCGCCGCCGATCCGCAATCGGGACAGTGGGTCGGAAACGTCCACGGATCGCGCGGCTGGTCGCGGGTCAGGTTTTCGACGATCTGCGGGATGACGTCGCCCGCGCGTTGCAGGACCACGCGGTCGCCGGGACGCGCGCCCAGCCGCTCGATTTCGTCGGCATTGTGCAGCGTGGCGTTGGTCACCACCACGCCGCCCACCGTGACCGGATGCAGTCGCGCGACCGGGGTCAGCTTGCCCGTGCGCCCGACCTGTATGTCGATGCGCTCCAGCGTGGTCTGGGCGCGCTCGGCGGGAAACTTGTGGGCGATCGCCCAGCGGGGAGTCCGGCCGACCGCGCCGAGCCGGGTCTGCCAGTCGAGCCGGTCCAGCTTGTAGACGACCCCGTCGATATCGAAGGGCAGGTCGGCGCGGACCGTTTCGATGCGACGATACTGAGCCAACGCCTCCTCCGCCGTGGCGCAGAGGGCGAGCCGGTCCGAGACGGGAAAGCCCCAGCCGGCGATGCGGCGCATGGCCGCGAGCTGCCCATCCGCGACCGGCTCGCTTGCCTCGCCCCAGCCATGCGCCAGGAAGCGCAGGGGACGGTTGGCGGTCACGGCCGGGTCCTTCTGGCGCAGCGATCCCGCCGCCGCGTTGCGGGGATTGGCGAACTGGCGCGCGCCCTCGCCCTCCTCGGCCAGCAGGCGGGCGTTGAGCGCAGCGAAGTCGTCCTTCGCCATGTACACCTCGCCGCGCACCTCCATCACCGCCGGTGCGGGGCCGGCAAGTCCTTGCGGAACGTCCGCGATCGTGCGGACATTCTCGGTCACGTCCTCGCCCGTGCTGCCGTCACCGCGGGTCAGCGCCTGTACCAGCCGCCCGTCCACGTAGCGCAGCGAGCAGGACAGGCCGTCGATCTTGGGCTCGGCGGTCAGCGCGACGGGCTCGGCGTCGGCCAGCTTCAGGAAGCGGCGAACGCGCGCGACGAACTCCGCCACCTCCTCGTCGGAAAAGGCGTTGTCGAGCGACAGCATCGGCCGGGCATGGCGGACCTTGGCCAGATGCGCGGCCGGCGCCGCCCCGACCTGGCGCGCGGGCGAATCGGCCCGGACCAGATCGGGAAATGCCGCCTCGATCGCGGCGTTGCGCCGCACCAGTGCGTCATATTCGGCATCCGCAATCTCGGGCGCGTCTTCAGTATGATACAGCCGATTGTGGCGCCCGATGTCGGCGGCGAGCCGTTGCAGCTCTGCGGCGGCCTGGTCGGCAGAAAGGGGGAGCGGCTCGGTCATGCCCGGTTGGTTAGGGTAGGGCGGGGCCGCTCGGCAAGAACGTTGAAAAGGGCTGAACTTTCGGCGCCCCCGCGCGCTTTGGCGATGATCCCCCAACGCCGGAGCCCATCATGACCGACACCACCAGTCGTCGCGACCTTCTGAAGGGCGCCGCCGTTGCGGGCGCCGCCGCCGCCGCCGCCGCCAGTCCTGCGTTCGGGCAGCAGGGAACGCAGCCGGGAACGCAGCAGGGAACAGGGCAGGGTCCGGCCAACCCGCCGCCACCGCCCTTTGCGGACCCGCAGACCAAATATACCAGCCAGCCCTTTCCGGAGCAGCGCCAGAAATGGCCCGCTCTCCAGCGTGACATGAAGCCGGTGCCGGACAGCGGCGAGAAGAGCTATCGTGGTTCCGGCAAGCTCCAGGGACGCAAGGCGCTGATCACCGGCGGCGACTCCGGCATCGGCCGCGCCGCCGCCATCGCCTTTGCGCGGGAGGGCGCAGACGTCGCCATCAACTACTTCCCGACCGAGGAGCCTGACGCGCAGGACCTCGCCAAATTGCTTCGTGCGGAAGGACGCAAGATCGTCCTGATCCCGGGCGACCTGACTAAACAGGATTTCTGCGTCAGCCTGATCGGCCGCGCCAATCGAGAGCTGGGCGGGCTCGATATCCTGGTCAACAATGCCGCCTATCAGCAGTCCAAGGAGTCGATCGACGAGATCAGCTTCGAGCAGTTCGATCGGACTTTGAAGACCAATCTGTACGCCATGTTCTGGCTGACCAAGACCGCGGTACCGCTGATGCGGCCGGGGTCGGCGATCATCAACACCGCCTCCGTGAACAGCTTCACGCCGGAAAAGGAGATACTCGACTACGCCACCACCAAGGGCGGGATCGCGATCTTCACTAAGGGGCTTGCCAAGCAACTCGCCAAGCGCGGCATCCGCGTCAACGCGGTCGCGCCGGGCCCGATCTGGACACCGCTTCAGGTCGCGGGCGGGCAGCTGCCCGGCGAGATGGGCAAGTTCGGCCAGGACACGCCGCTGGGCCGGGCCGGCCAGCCGGCGGAGCTTGCGCCGCTGTACGTCGCGCTCGCTTCGGGCGAGTTCAGCTACACCGATGGCAGCGTGTTCGGCGCGAACGGCGGCACCGGCGCGTCCTGATCCGCGTCGGGCGGACGGGACGGGCTGTCCTACTCCGGGTCGCGCTGGCATAAGCTTCGGGCGGTTGCCATGGAGCGCAACCGTTGCAATGGCGAGAAGTGAAGAACTGGTGTTCAGCTCTCCACTTTCTCCACTTCAGGGCGACTCATGACCTCGATCGGCATCTATGGCAGCGATGGACGCATGGGACGCGCGATCACCCAGCAGATCGAGGAGTCCGGCGCGGTGCTGGCCGGCGGCTGCGACGCATCGGGTGATCCGACGCTGATCGCGCGCGCGTCCGACGTGCTGGTCGATTTCTCCGCACCGGCCGCGCTGGAGCCGCACCTGTCGGCCGCTAGACGGGCCGGCACTCCGATCGTCATCGGCACCACCGGCCTGGCGCCCGCGCATCACGCGCTGATCGACGCGGCCTCGGGCGAGATCGCGGTGCTTCAGACCGGCAATACGTCGCTCGGCGTAACGTTGCTGAGCATATTGGTGCGACAGGCCGCCGCACGGCTGGGCGCCGACTGGGACGTGGAGATCGTCGAGATGCACCATCGGCATAAGGTCGATGCCCCCTCCGGCACCGCCATCCAGCTGGGTGAGGCGGCGGCCGGCGGGCGCGGCGTCCCGCTCAATGAGGTCAGGGTGGACGGTCGCGCCGGGCTGGTTGGTGCGCGGACGGAGGGGACGATCGGCTTTTCGTCGCTGAGGGGCGGCTCGGTGATTGGCGACCATCAGGTCGTCTTTGCGAGCGAAGGAGAGCGGATCGAGCTTGGTCACCGCGCCGACGACCGCTCGATCTTCGCCAAGGGCGCGGTTCGCGCGGCGATCTGGCTCGCGGGGCAGGGGCCAGGCCGCTACCGGATGGACGACGTACTTGGCCTTTAAAGAAGCGGGGCCTCTGAAGAAGCCCCGCCTGTGAAGAAGGCGCCATGAACAAGGCTGACGCGTTCGAATTCTACCGGCGTCTGGCGGAGGCGAACCCCGCGCCCGAGACGGAGCTCGCCTGGACCAATCCCTATACCCTGCTGGTGGCGGTGGCATTGTCGGCGCAGGCTACCGACGTTTCGGTCAACAAGGCGACGCGGCGCCTGTTCGAGCAGGTCGATACCCCCGCCGCCATGCTGGCGCTCGGCGAGGAAGGGCTGAAGGCGCATATCAGGACGATCGGCCTGTACAATTCCAAGGCGAAGAACGTGATCGCCGCGGCGCGGATCCTGGTCGACGAGCATGGCGGCGAGGTGCCCCGGGATCGCACCTCGCTGGAGGCGCTGCCGGGGGTCGGCCGAAAAACGGCGAACGTCGTCCTCAACGTCGCCTTTGGCGAGGAAACCATTGCGGTCGACACCCACATCTTCCGCGTCGGCAACCGCACCGGGCTGGCGCGCGGCAAGACGCCGCTCGCGGTCGAGCTGAAGCTGGAAAAGATCACCCCGCCGACCTTCCGCGCGGGCGCCCACCACTGGCTGATCCTTCACGGCCGCTACATCTGCAAGGCCCGCCGGCCAGAATGCTGGCGCTGCCCGGTCGCCGACCTGTGCGCCTACAAGCCGAAGACGCCGCCGCCGTCCGGGATTGGCAAAGAAGGGGCTGGCGCAACCGCAAACACCCTGCTAGTCGCCCGCGGCACGCACCCGTAGCTCAGCTGGATAGAGCGCTGCCCTCCGAAGGCAGAGGCCACTGGTTCGAATCCAGTCGGGTGCGCCAGCCTCTTCTCGCAAACGTTCGGTTCGGCGGACACTGCCCTGTTTTTCGGGTCGCACCTATTCTCGCGCGCCGCTGCATCGAATCCGCCGCTGCGATGTTTGATCCATGTTGATCCTGTGGATCTGCCGGTGCGGGAGGTGCGTATGCGTAGGGCCTTTTCGGTTGCGGCCGCATTGATGCTGTCGGGCTGCGGCGGCGATGACGGTGGAACGCAGCAATCGCCGAGTGACCCGGCGCCGAGCCCTGCGCCCGCACCCGCTCCGTCGCCCGCTCCGTCTCCGTCCCCGACAACAACACCGACCGCGGCAGTGAGCCAGCGCGTAGTGGCGGCATTCGACAATCCTTGGGCGATGACCTTCCTGCCGGACGGGCGGATGCTGGTGACCGAAAAACCCGGGCGGCTTCAGCTGGTGACCCAGGCCGGCGTCAGGACGCAAGTCGCGGGCGTGCCGGCGATCACCTATTCGGGGCAGCTCGGCTTGCAGGATGTGGTGCTGGACCCCGCTTACGCGACCAACGGCCGGATCTGGCTGAGCTATGCGGAACCCGCTGCAGGTAGCCAGCAACTTGCGGTCGCCCGCGCCACGCTCAATCTGTCCGGGACGCCGCGTCTCGACGATCTGGCCGTTCTGTGGCGAGCGACGCCGGCCACCACCGGCGGGCAGCTCGGCGCGCGGCTCGCCTTCTCGCCGGACGGACGCCATCTGTTCGTCACCAGCGGCGAACGGCAGCAGGGGACGCCGGCCCAGGACATGCGCGGCACGCTCGGCAAGATCGTCCGCCTCAATCTCGACGGCAGCCCGGCGGCCGGCAATCCGTTCGCCTCGACCCCGGGCGCCCGGCCTGAGATCTGGACGCTTGGTCACCGCAATCCCTACGGACTGGTCTTCGCGAGCGACGGTCGGCTGTTCGCATCGGAGATGGGGCCGGCCGGCGGCGACGAGTTCAACCTCATCGTACCCGGCAGGAATTACGGCTGGCCCCGCGTGTCTGAGGGCGACAATTACGACGGCACGCTGATCCCGCGCCATGCCACCAACCCGGACTTCACGCCGCCGCTGGTCAGCTGGACCCCGGTGATCGCGCTGGGCGGGATGATCCAGTATCGCGGCACCAGATTCGTCGGCTGGACCGGCGACTTCATCCTGGCGGGGCTCGTGCAGCAGGGCATCGTCCGCGTCCGCGTGACCGGCGATCGGGCCGTGGAGGTCGCGCGCATCGGCCTTGGCGCGCGCATCCGGGAGGTCGAGGAGGGACCCGACGGCTCGCTTTGGGTGCTGCGTGACGGCGATAGCGGGGCGCTGGTGGAGCTCACGCCGCAATAGCGGCCGATAATGCGGTTCCTCGCCCGGCCCGTCGCGCCTATGGCGCGGTGGACTGGAGGGAAGATGCAGGACGACGAATATATCTACGACGAGGAAAGCGGCGAGTGGGTTTCCGCGGCGGAGTCGGCCGCGCGGCAGAATGCGGCGTCTGCCGTCGAGGTCCGCGACGCGGTCGGCAACCTGCTCGCCGATGGCGACCAGGTCACGCTGATCAAGGACCTGGAGGTCAAGGGAGCCGGGCAGACGCTGAAGCGCGGCACCCTGATCAAGGCGATCCGGCTGACCGGGGACCCGCAGGAGATCGATTGCAAATATGAAGGAATCAAGGGCCTGGTCCTGCGTGCGGAGTTCGTCCGCAAGCGGTGATCGCAATCCTCTATCGGCGGCGACCGTCGAGCGCGATGCCGGCCAGGTTCTTCGACCGGGGAACCTGCCGCAGCCGGACGCGCGCGATGGCGCCGGCGGTAGCCTGAAACGCGCCGAGATAGGGCTGGAGGTGCGGGCTGCGGCATGGCTGGCGACCCCGGGCTTGTTCGACGATCAACGCCGAGTCGCCGATGAACAGCGCGTCCGACGATTCTGCTGCGACCGCCAGCTCGACCGCATAGAGCAGGGCCAGCCACTCTGCCTGATTGTTATCGCCGCTGCCCAGATCGTCGCGAAACCAGGTCCGGCCGCGGCTGACCACCGCAACTTCCATGGTCCCCGGATTGGGACGGCAGCCGCCATCGAAGAAAAAGGTGACGCGCTCGCCGCATATGCCGCTCGTCATGTGAACAGGTGGGTGACGATCGCGTCGGGCAAGACCGCGTCGATCAGCAGCGATCGGTGGCAACCATGCGGCTCACGTTCGAAGCAGAGCAGTGCCGTGGAGCGCTCCTGCGTCAGGTCGCGGAGCTGGGCGCCCTGGACGATGGCCTCGGGCAGGTCGAGCTGGCCGGCATAGACGCGCGCCAAGGTCGCGTGATCGCCTCGCCGCGCGGCGTCGCGCCCCTCGGGCGGGGTGCCGAGCGCCTTCAGCCCGACATAGTCGATCCCGCCCTCTCGCAGGCCGTTCGCCAGGATGTTCTTGGAAAAGCCGGGACGGCGCGACAGCGGCACGGCGCGCACGTCCGCCAGCAACGTCACGCCGGCCGCCTGCAACGCCGCGACAAGCTCGGGCTGGGTCGCGCCCTCATAGCCGATGGTGAAGATGTGCATCGCACCGATATGGGAGCTCGCGGCGGCAAGCGCCACGGCGGTCCGTGCCTTGTCAGACGAACGTACTCGCACCCTTCGCCCGGCACGCGTCGGAGCAGTAACGGACATTCTCCCAGTCCCGCTCCCATTTCTTGCGCCAGGAAAAGGGTCGCTGACACGCAGCACAGGTCTTGGTCGGCAGATTGAGCTTCTTGTGCGCCATGCGGGTCCAACGCGCCAGATTGCGATCGGTCGCCGCTCGGCCAGTCGCCTAGGTTAGCGGACGCCGGCGTCCGCTCGCCTATGGATGCACAGAGCTTCAGCAAAGGACGCCGATGCCCGTCGGCCCGGTCAGGATGCGCCAGTTTCCGCACATGCCGCGCGTGCGGGCTGCGGGCGACAGCCTGTCGCGGCAGCAGAAGCGTATTCCTCTGCGGGAGAGGCTGTCGGGCGGGGTGCAGCAGGGCGTCCTGTCGGCGGTCGCGGCCGCGCTTGCCTGGCTACCGACCCAGGCGCTGGGGTTGAAGGAGGGCTTCTGGGCAGCGATCACCGCGATCGCTGTCGCGCAGGCCGAGTTCAACGCCGCACGATCGACCGCCCGCGACCAGTTCGCAGGAGCCGCGATCGGGGGAGGCGCAGCGGTGCTCATCACCGTGATGATCGGCCCGGGTATTGCCCGCTTCATGCTCGCCCTTGCGCTTGCGATCAGTTGTTGCTGGGTGCTGAAGGTCCCCAGCGCCGCCCGTTTGAGCGGGATCACCGCGGCCATCATCACGCTCGTTCCCCATGCGGGCAGCGCCGGACGGATGATGCTGTCGCGGGTGGGGGAGGTCGGTTGGGGCGTGACCATGGCGATCCTGGTCGTGGGACTGGCGACCCTGGTCCGCGACTATGGGAGCCGACGGAACAAGGAAGTCGGTTCCTGCTGATCCACGTTGCGGCGTCTGCTCCGGCTTCCTGAAATGGTGGCTCACCATGTTGGTCATGGCCTCTCCTCATATCCTGTGGCGATCGGGCGGTGTGGCGGCATCGCTCGCGATCGGGGTCTTCTTCGCGGTGCCGATGATGGCGCAGGAACAAGGGTTCGAGCCGCAGGCGACCAGTGCCGGCCGCCCCCCGCCTGTCAGCCAGCGCGGAAGCCGGGCCGATCCCTCCCCCTCGGCACAGACGTCCGACACGCAGAACCGGCCCCCGCCCGGGCTGCTCGGGGATCTTGGCGGCGTCCGCCCTTATTTGCGCGATCGCGGGGTGGAGCTGACCCTGCGCTATGCCTCCGAAAGCGCCTACAATCCGGCTGGTGGCCGGCGGCAGCTGTTTCGCGAAACTGGTCAGTTCGACTTCGGCGCGACGGCCGACATGGCGCGACTGGCGGCAATCGAGGGCGGCACGTTCCAGGCGACGGTGACGTACCGGCGCGGCCACGATCTCGGTGCGGCGGCGGGGCTGGGCGTGTTGCAACAAGTGCAGGAGGTCTATGGCCGGGGCCAGACCTGGCGGCTGACGCAATTCTGGTATGAACAGGCGTTCGGCCCCGCGCGGCTGAAGATCGGCCGCAGTTCGCCGGGCGAGGATTTCGAGGGCTTCTCCTGCCATTTCGAAAATCTCAGCTTTTGCGGGTCGCAGCCCGGCAACCTGGTCGGCGATTACTGGTATAACTGGCCGGTCAGCCAATGGTCGGCCCGCTTGCGCGTCGATGGCGGCGACGGGTTCGTTCAGGCCGGCGTGTACGAGGTCAATCCGCGTAACCTCGATCGCAACTTCTTCAGCTGGCGCTTTCATGGGATGACCGGCGTGCTGATCCCGGCGGAGATCGGCTGGTCCGGGACATCGCGACGTAGCGGGCACGTCTTGTCGTATCGCGCAGGCGGCTGGTGGAGCAGCGCGGACGGCGATGACGTGTTGCTCGACAGGGATCCGCGACCGCCCATCGTGACCGGCACGATGCCGCTGCGGCGATCGGGCCGCTATGGTGCGTGGGTCGCCGTCCAGCAGCAACTGACCGGGCGCGCGGAGCAGGGCAAGTCGGTATCCGGCCTAAGCGCCTTTCTGAATGTGACCCAGGCCGACCGCCTGACCGCCGTCACGGACAATCAGGTCGCGCTCGGCCTGTTCTACAAGGGGCTGGTCCCCGCCTTGCCGGGGGACGTGCTCGGGATCGGGCTCGCGCGCACCAACGTCAACGGCAGGGCGGTTCGCGGCGGCACGGCTCCCACCGCTCCGGACGGCAGCGATCCGGGGCACCTCGATGCCGAGTATGCCGCAGAAATCTACTACAGCCTGCATCCGACGGCGTGGCTGGAGCTTCGCCCCAACCTTCAGGGCATTCACCATCCGGGCGGGCGCCGACATGCCGATGAGGTCGTGGTGCTGGGCCTGAAAGCGGCGCTGACGCTGTAGAGGCGCCGACCTTCACGCAGGTTACGGCGGCAGTTCGATATCGCGGTAGGGTGACCCGACACGGACAGGGATGAGGGACATGGCGGCACGGCAACCAGCGTCGAACGACCCATATGCCGGGCGAAGGCGCAGTGTGCTGCTGTCCGTCACGGCGGTGATCGTCGGCCTGATCGGGTTGGCTTCGCTGGTCGGCGGTGCCTGGTTGGTCGGGCTTGGCGGAAGCTGGTATTACGTGATCGTCGGGGCGGCGATGCTTGGCGTCGCGGGGCTGCTGTGGCGGCGGCGGGTCGCTGCGCTGCACCTGTTCGCGCTGGTGGTACTGGGCACGGTGGTCTGGGCGGTCGCGGAGGTCGGCTTCGACTGGTGGGGTCTGGTGCCGCGGGGCGACATCATCTTCCTTCTCGGCCTGTTCCTCGCCACGCCCTGGGTGGCGCGCCGCCTGGGTGCCGGCCGCTGGCGCAGCAACGCGACGCCGCTGTTCGGAGCGCTGGCGATCTCGGCCGTGGTCGGTGTGATATCGCTGTTGGCGAGCAGTCCCAAGGAGTGGGAGGGGCGGCTGCCCGACCCGCGGGCGGCGATCCCAGCGACGGCGAACGGGATGCCGCCGGGCGACTGGTTCGCCTATGGCGGGGACTGGCGCGGCAACAAATGGTCGCAACTGGCCCAGATCACGCCGGCGAACGTGAACAGCCTCCAGGTCGCCTGGCGCTTTCAGACCGGCGACCGCAAGCGCCAGGGG
>CAKTFL010000009.1 GCA_934555855.1 uncultured Sphingomonas sp.
GTGTTCGAGCATCGCGTCGTAATGCTCTGCAACCGTGTTATATTGATCGTCGAGATCGGGATCGGGCAATCGCTCGCCGGTCATGAACCAGGTCATGACCTGCCCGAGCAGCCAGGGCCTGCCATAGGCACCCCGCCCGATCATCACGCCATCTGCACCCGACTGGTCCAGGGCCGCCACCGCGTCATCGATCGAACAGATATCGCCATTCGCGATCACTGGGACCGTCACCGCGTCCTTCACTTGCCGGATGAAAGCCCAGTCGGCGCTGCCCTTGTACATCTGATTGCGCGTGCGGCCGTGGACGGTGATCATCTTCACGCCCAGATCCTCGGCGATCCTTGCGAGTTCGGGCGCGTTCAGGCTGTCGTGACACCAGCCCATCCGCATCTTAAGCGTCACCGGCACTGACACGGCCTTGACGGTGGCGTGGATGATCTCCGACGCCAACTTCAGGTCGCGCATCAAGGCGGAGCCCGCGTCGCCATTGGTGACCTTGCGAACCGGACAGCCCATGTTGATATCGATGATCGCCGCGCCGCGATCCTCGTTCAGCTTCGCTGCTTCGCCCATCTCGCGGGGCGTACAGCCGACCAGCTGCATCGACACAGGCTCCTCCACGGGGTCCCAAGCCGCCTTTTGCAACGACTGGCGCGTGTCGCGGATCGCCGCCTGGCTCGCGATCATCTCCGTCACGTTAAGGCCGGAGCCGTAGCGGCGCACCAGCGTGCGGAATGGCCGGTCGGTGACGCCGGTCATGGGCGCCAGCACGACGGGTACGTCGATCCGTACCGGACCGACCTGAATGGGAGACAAATTGCGCATGGTGCCTGAAAAACGGGCAGTCTATAGCCGAGGTGATGATCGCCGGCAAGGCTAGCGGCGCGACCCGCCACGCGCTAGCGCGACATGATGACAGAGCCACGGCGCATGATCGCTCTTCTCGTCGCCGCCGGCAGCGGCAGCCGGGTGGGCGGCACCCTTCCAAAGCAGTTCGTGACCCTGGCCGGGCGACCGATGCTGGCCCATGCCTATGACGCGCTGACGTATCACCCCGAGGTGGCTGAAACCGTTGTCGTCGTGGCCGAAGAGCAGGAGCAGCAACTTGCGAGCTTGTTCGGCGATGTTTGCCGGACCCATGGCGGAGCGACGCGACGAGCCTCGGTGGCGAAGGGGCTCGCCTTGGCCGAGCGGATGGGGGCGACTCACGTCCTGGTGCACGACGCGGCCCGGCCGCTGGTGCCGGTTGCCGTTATCGACCGCTTGATGGCGGCGCTCGACGGCCATGATGCCGCCATTCCTGCCCTGCCGGTCGCCGACACGCTTGCCGCAGCCGATGGAGCGGCGTTAGGCGGCACCGTGCCGCGCGGCGGACTGGTGCGTGTGCAGACACCTCAGGCATTTCGGCTGACCACCCTGCAACGGGCTCATGCCGCCTGGCCGGAGGACGAGGAGGCCACCGACGACGCTCAGATGGTCCGCCGGCTTGGCGAGGCGGTCGCCTTGGTGCAGGGCGATCCCATGCTCGAGAAAATCACTCACCCTGAGGACCTTGCCGTTGCTGAAGCGCGTATAGGGGCCGAATACCGCACCGCTACCGGCTTCGACGTCCACCGCCTGGAAGAGGGTGAAGAATTGTGGCTCGGCGGCGTGCTGATCCCGCATGATCGCGGGCTGTCTGGTCATAGCGACGCCGATGTCGCGCTGCACGCGCTGACAGATGCCGTGCTCGGCACGATCGCCGCCGGCGATATCGGCACTCATTTCCCGCCGAGTGATCCGCAATGGAGAGGTGCCGAGTCGGGCCAGTTCTTGCGCCACGCCGCACGCCTGGTCGCAAATCGTGGCGGACGAGTGACTTTCGTGGACCTGACCATCATGTGCGAGGCGCCCAAGATCGGCCCGCACAGGGCCGCGATGATCGCTCGTATCGCCGAACTGCTCGACCTCACGCCCGACCGGGTCAGCGTCAAGGCGACCACGACCGAGCGTCTGGGCTTTACCGGCCGTGGCGAGGGCATTGCGGCACAGGCAGCGGCGACGGCGCGGTTTGGAGGTGCGGTGCGATGAAGGCCGGCATTCGATTGGTGGCCACCGTAATGGCGCTCACATTCGGCACTACGCCTGCCGCCGCCCAAGCCGCCTGTCTGACCGCGCCCGAAGCCGAAAGCATCACGCTGGTCGCGATGCCCGACCTGCTGCGCCAGACGGGACTGGTTTGCGCTTCCCGCCTGCCCTCTACCAGCCTGTTGCGGGGTACCGACGGACCGTTCCTGGTGAAATATGACGCCGCCGCGGACAGTGCCTGGCCTGCCGCACGTGCCGCCATCGTCAAGCTCAGCTTGCCGGAAGTCGAGGCGCTGCTGGAGTCGAGTTACGCTCGCCCCCTTCTTACATCGCTGCTCGTGCCGCTGCTGGTCGGGCGAATCAACCCGGCCGATTGCGGCACGCTCGATCGCCTGATCAGCCAGCTGTCGCCGCTTCCCGCCCGCAATCTTGCGGGTGCGGTCGTGACCGCGCTGCAATACGCCAATGCTGAAAAGGCGAAGGGCAAGGCGATCAAAGTGCCTGCCCTGCCACTATGTCGGGAGCCGACGCCATGAGTTGCGATACCCTGCTGCCCCATGAATTGGTCGAGGCTGCCCAGCGCGTGGTTGACGCTAATCGCGAGGTGGGACGTCGCATCGCCGTTGCCGAGAGCTGCACCGGCGGCCTGGTCTCGGCGGCGTTGACGGAAATTGCCGGATCATCCGACGTGTTCGAGGCAGGCTACATAACTTACTCGAATGACGCCAAGATCGGGATGTTGAAGGTCAGCAACGACGTGCTGGAAACGTTCGGCGCCGTGTCGGTCGCCACCGCCTGGAGCATGGCGCAGGGCGCGCTCGCGCAGAGCGGAGCCGACCTGGCCGTAGCGATCACCGGCGTCGCTGGTCCTGGCGGCGGATCGATCAGGAAGCCGGTCGGGACCGTCGTGTTCGCGCGGGCGGACAAAGGCGCCGATCCGGCAGATGTTCATGCCGACCGCAAGCTGTTCGCGGATACCGGGCGGGGCGGAGTCCGACTTCAGGCAGCGTTGTGCGCGCTGGAACTGCTGATGCCGGATGCGCCCCCGCCCGCGCCGTAAAGCTGGGCGGCTCGCGTTTCGAAAGCGCCGATCATCTTGCGTAATGCGACGCCGAACACCTGACCGGCGAGCATCTCGAACACCCGGTTCTTGAACGCAAAATCGACCGAGAAGTCGACCGCGCAGCCGCCCGGTTCGTCGCGAAATACCCAGTCATTGTTGAGGAACTTCAAGGGGCCGTCGACATATTCGACATGGATATAGCCCGGACGCTCCTTTTCGACCTTCGACGTGAAGGTCTCACGCAGCCCCTTGAAGCCTACGATCATGTCGGCGACCGTCTCAGTCGGCCCGTCGCGCCGCACCCGCATGGCAGTGACCCAAGGCAGGAACTCCGGGTAGCGCTTCACATCGGCGACCAGGTCGAACATCTGCGCCGCCGAATAGGGCAGATGGCGCGTCTCCGCGTGTTTAGGCATGGCCCGGCACCACCCTGGCCTGCCCCGCTCCGACCCGGCCCAGCTTCGCCTCGCGTGCCGCGCGAAGCCGCGCAAAATCATCCCCGGCATGATAGCTGGAACGGGTGAGCGGCGAACTAGCCACCAACAGGAAACCCTTCGCCCGCGCAATCCCGGCATAGGCGTCGAACGCCTTGGGCGTCACGAACTCGGCGACCTTCGCGTGGCGCGGAGTCGGTTGCAGATACTGGCCCATGGTCAGGAAATCGATGTTCGCGGAGCGCATGTCATCCATCACCTGATGAACCTCCAGCCGCTCCTCGCCCAGCCCCACCATGATCCCCGACTTGGTGAAGATCGACGGATCAATTTTCTTGACGCTCTCCAGCAAGCGCAACGACGCATAATATCGCGCGCCCGGCCGAATGGTCGGATACAGCCGGGGCACCGTTTCCAGATTGTGATTATACACGTCTGGACGGGCCGCGACGATTGCCTCGACCGCTGCCTCATGCTTGTTGCGGAAGTCAGGCGTGAGAATTTCGATCGTCGTTTGCGGAGTGGTGCGACGAATGGCTTCGATCACCTTCACGAACTGCTTCGCGCCGCCATCGGGCAGGTCGTCGCGGTCCACGGACGTGACCACGATATGAGCCAGCCCCATCTGCGCCGCCGCATCAGCGACGTTCTGCGGCTCCATCAGGTCGACTGCGCGCGGCATCCCGGTTTTCACGTTGCAGAACGCGCAGGCACGCGTGCACGTGTCGCCCAGGATCATTACGGTCGCGTGCTTCTTCGTCCAGCACTCGCCGATATTGGGGCAAGCCGCTTCCTCGCATACGGTGGTGAGGCTCTTGGAGCGCATCAACGCGCGGGTCGCGGCAAAGCCCTCGCTGGTGGGAGCCTTTACCCGGATCCAGTCAGGCTTGCGTTGCCGCGAGGGAGCCGGGAGCGGGGTCATGTCGTTCATGACCCGGCAGATAGCGTTTACTTCCGTCCGAAACAACGAAGGGCTTTTGTGAAATGAGAAAGTTCGCCGACCTTATCGAAGGCTATTACCGGTTCCGCGGCAACGAATGGATCGAGGAGCGTGAACGCTGGGGCAAGCTGGCCGAGGGGCAGGAGCCCAAAGTGATGGTGATCGCCTGCTCCGACAGCCGCGTAGACCCGGCAACGATCTTCGGCACCGTGCCGGGCGAGGTTTTCGTGGTCCGCAACGTGGCGGCGCTGGTGCCGCCGTTCGACCCGTCGGGTGGCCTGCACGGCGTTTCGGCGGCGATCGAGTTTGCGGTAACGAGCCTTCAGGTCGAAGAAATCGTGGTGCTCGGCCATGGCCAGTGCGGCGGCGTCAAGGCGTCGCTGTCGGGTGCGCTGAAGGAAGCCAAGCCCGGCGAGGGCGGCTTCGTCGCCGAGTGGATCGAGCTGCTGGAAGGCGCGCGTGAGAAGGTGGTGAACGAACAGGGTACTGGTCCGGAAGGACAGAAGGCGCTGGAGCAAGAAGGCGTGAAGGTCTCGATCGCGAACCTGAAAACCTTCCCCTTCGTCAGGGAGCGGCTGGAGTCCGGCCAGCTGACGCTGCACGGCGCGGTTTTCGCGATCCGGGATGGGAAACTGAACGTCCTTCAGGACGATGGTCGCTACGAAGCGGCATGATCGACAGGGGCGATCGCTCCGCCGGCGTGGCGGGGCGATCGTCCCATGATACCGTCCAGTCGAGGGGCGACAGGACCTACCGCGCCGCGTGAGTGCTGACCGTCTCCACGGCATCCTTCTTCGGCGGCTCGGCGGCAACGCGCACGCTCAGTTCGCGAAGCTGCTTGGCCGAAGCGGGCGCCGGGGCTCCCATCAACAGATCCTCGGCGCGCTGATTCATCGGAAAGAGGGTGATCTCGCGCAGGTTGTGTGCGCCGCAAAGAAGCATCACGATGCGATCGACGCCAGCGGCCATGCCGCCATGCGGCGGTGCGCCATACTGGAATGCCCGGTACAGGCCGCCAAAGCGCTCCTCCACGTCAGCCTTGCTGAGCCCGACCAGCTCGAACGCCTTGACCATCAGGTCGGGATGCTGGTTACGGATTGAGCCCGACGCGATTTCATAGCCGTTGCAGACCAGGTCGTACTGGAACGCCTTGATCGTCAGCGGATCGCTGTTTTCGAGCGCGTCCAGCCCGCCCTGCGGCATCGAGAAGGGGTTGTGAGCGAACTCGACGCGCTTCTCCTCCTCGTCCCATTCATAGAAGGGGAAGTCGACGATCCAGCAGAGGCGAAACGCACCCTGCTCGATCAGACCGAGCTGATCGCCGACCCGGCTGCGGGCGATCCCGGCAAGCTTCGCCGCCTGCTCCGCCTTGCCCGCGGCAAAGAACAGTCCGTCATCTGGGCCGAGGCCCAGCGCGTCATAGAGCGCCTCCATGCCCTCTGTGCCGTGGTTCTTGGCGATCGGGCCGCCGAACTCGCCGCCTTTGCGGGTGACATAACCAAGGCCGGCATGGCCCTCGCCGCGCGCCCATTCATTCATGTCGTCGAAGAACTTGCGGCTCTTGTCGGCCGTGCCCGGCGCCGGAATCGCGCGCACGACGCCGCCCGAGCCGACGATCCGCTCGAACAGGCCGAAGCCGGATGTCGTGAAATGATCGGACACGTCGGTGATGATCAGCGGATTACGCAGATCCGGCTTGTCGGAGCCGTACTTCAGCATCGCCTCGCTGTACGGGATGCGCGGGAACTCGCCGATCGGGGTTACCGCCTGACCATCGGCAAAGCTTTCGAAGATGCCGCCGATCACCGGCTCCATGGTTTCCCATACCTCTTCCTGAGTGACGAAGCTCATCTCCAGGTCGAGCTGGTAGAACTCGCCGGGCAGACGATCCGCGCGCGGATCCTCGTCGCGGAAACAGGGCGCGATCTGGAAGTAGCGGTCGAAGCCGGCGACCATCAGCAGCTGCTTGTACTGTTGCGGCGCCTGAGGAAGCGCGTAGAACTTGCCGGGATGAATGCGGCTCGGCACCAGGAAGTCGCGCGCACCCTCGGGCGAAGACGCAGTGAGGATCGGCGTCGAATATTCGGTGAAGCCGACCGTTTCCATGCGGCGGCGCATCTCCGATATGATCTTCGTCCGGCGCACGATGTTGGCGTGAAGCGTCTCGCGGCGCAGGTCGAGGAAACGGTAGCGTAGGCGAATGTCCTCCGGATAATCCTGCTCGCCGGCGACCGGCATCGGCAGCTCCTCCGCCGCCGACAGGACGGTGGCGCCGCGGGCGAACACCTCTATGGCGCCTGTCGGCAGGTTTGGGTTCACCGTCGCGGGTGTCCGCGCCTTCACCACGCCGTCGATGGTGATGACCGACTCGGTGCGGACCGCCTCGAGCACCGGCAGCGCCGCGGAGTCGCTGTCGGCCACAACCTGAGTGATGCCGTAATGGTCGCGCAGGTCGATGAAGAGCACGCCGCCATGGTCACGCTTGCGATGGACCCACCCCGACAGACGGACGGTGTCGCCGACGGACGAGGCGTCGAGCGCGGCGCAATGGTGGGAGCGATAGGCGTGCATGGTCATCCGTCTTTGTTTCCGCCAAGTCCGGCAAACGGCCAGGATCCAGGGTCTGAGAGCGAAGCGCCCGCGGGCTCTGGAACCCGCCTGTGCCGGGGTAACGGACTTATTGCTGAACAACGCCGCCCTCCCCTCCCACAACCCCTTTTGTCAACCCGCGCGGTGGCGCTAAGGCGGGACGATGCACATCCACCCTCTGATCACTGACAGCGCGACGCTCGCCAATCTGTGTACCCGCCTCGCCCGGGCCGACTTCATCACCGTCGATACGGAGTTCATGCGGGAAAGCACCTACTGGCCCGAGCTGTGCCTCATCCAAGTCGCCGACACGCAGGAGGCTGCCGCGATCGATCCGATGGCGCCGGGGCTGGACCTGCAACCGCTGCTCGACCTGCTGGTCAACAACGAGGATGTGCTGAAGGTCTTCCATGCCGGCGGGCAGGATATCGAGATCGTCTACAACCTGACCGGCAAGACGCCCCATCCGTTGTTCGACACGCAGGTCGCGGCCATGGCGCTGGGCCAGGGTGAGCAGATCGGCTATTCCAACCTGGTCGACAGCTGGCTGGGCATCAGCATCGACAAGGGTGCGCGGTTCACCGATTGGGCCCGCCGCCCGCTGGATGCGCGGCAGATTGAATATGCGATCGGCGATGTGACCCACCTCGCCCGCATCTTTCCCAAGATGCTGGAACGGCTACGTAAAACTGGCCGAGGCGCCTGGCTGGACCAGGAGATGGAGCGGCTGGCGGATCCCTCGAATTACGCCAACGACCCCGATCAGGCATGGAAGCGCATCCGCGTGCCGAGTCGCAAGGCGGACGTACTCGGCCGCTTGAAGGCGCTTGCCCGCTGGCGCGAGTTGGAGGCGCAGGCCAAGGACTTGCCGCGCGGGCGTATCGTCAAGGACGAGACGCTGGCTGATCTCGCCGGACATGCGCCCCGGAAGCAGGCGGATCTCGCCAAGGTACGCGGCCTGACGGCGACCTGGGCGGGGAACGATATCGGCGGACGGCTGATGGCGGCGCTCGAAGGGGCCATTCCTCTGCCCGCGGACGAGATGCCGCCGCGGGACGACCGCAAGCCGGGGCTCGGCAAGGATGGCGCGCTGGTGGCCGACCTGCTGAAGCTGCTGCTTAAGATCCGTGCGCGCGATATCGACGTTGCTGCCAGGCTGCTGGCCCGGTCGGACGAGCTTGAGGCACTGGCAGCCGGCGCCCGCACCGGCCTGCCGATGCTGACCGGCTGGCGATATGATCAGTTCGGTCGCGATGCGCTCGATCTGGTAGAGGGGCGACTGGGCTTCGCGGTACGTGCCGGCAAGCTCACCATGACGCGCGCGGAGGAAACAGCATGAGGTTCGCCATCATTCCGATCGTCCTGCTCGGCGGCTGCGCGACGGTGTCGCCGCCCCAGCCGACCGGCCCGTGCCGTGTCGATGATGTCGCCGTCCGGCGCTTCATTGGCACTAAGTTCCGCCTGCGGCAGAAGGAGGAGGTCCAGGCGCTGACCAACTCGGCGACCGCGCGGGTGCTCCGGCCCGGTGACATGGCGACGATGGATTATCGGCCTGACCGGCTCAACGTCAGGCTGGACGAGTTCGGCCGGGTGGACGAGCTGCGATGCGGCTGAGTCCGCCCGGCGGGGTCGAACTCAGCCGGTGAACGCCGGCTCACAGGAAAGAAAGCTCGCCAGCGCCGCATGGCGCTTCTGCACCGTCTCGCCATAAAGGTCCCGGTCACCGTCGCTCAGTCCCAATACGAGCCTTCCCCCGTCCAGTCTCAGCGAGCTGCGCTCCAGCGGGCCTGCAAGTCCGCCGGACAGGCGCTGTCCGAGCCGCATCGCTAAACCCCAGGCGGCGGCGGCGCGGAGGTCCGCCAGGCCCGCCAGGTCGCTGAGCGGTGCCGGGCTGTGGGTGTCGCCGCAGAGGCTGGTGAACAGCGCCTGCGCCAGCAGCGCCCGTTCATGGGCGCTGATCGCGATCCAATTGCCGTGCAGCGCGATCTCCACGCCGCGTTCGGCGCGGAATTCGGGATTGGCGCGCCAACCCACATCCGCGAGAAGGCAGGCGACATGGCGTATACGGGCCTTCGCAGCGCCCTCACCCGTAAAAATCGGCGCGGTCCAACGGTCAAGAACATCACCATGTTCGGCAAAGCGGCCCTGCACGTCGCCCTCATCACGCGCGGCAGTCACCAGCGGGTCGGTGAAGCGGGTAGCGCCGTCCAGCGCCCCGTAAAGCAGCCCTTCGCGCAAGCCGAAGGCGGAGGCGATGGCGGTACGCGATCCCAGCAACCGGAGCAGCACCTCAAGCAACGCCGTCGCATCGCCCAGCGTGGCGACACGGCCCGATGACAGGCCGGGCACCTCCTTCAGCTTGGCCTTGTCGCTGCGGGCTACGGTGCGGCCGAGGCGCGCCACGGTGGCGGGCGGCATGGCATAGCCGTGGATGATCGGCAGCGGGTAGTCGGACAGGTGCATGTCCAGACGCGCGAGCGCACGCCACGATCCGCCAACAAGGTAAAGCGGCAGGTCCTTTCCTGCGTCGAGCCAGCCGGCCCGCTCGATCAGGCCCGCCACATGCCTTTCCAGACCCTTGCCGCGCCGATCCGGCAGGGCGGCGACACGCAGGACGCCGAGCGGAAACGAGACCCGCTCCCCGACTGCACCACCCCGCACCTGAACCAGTTCGAGGCTGCCGCCACCAAGATCGGCGACGATGCCGTCCGCATCGGGAATGCCCGACAGCACTCCGAGTCCCGAGGCGATCGCCTCCTGCTCACCGGACAGCAGGTCGACCTCAAGTCCGAAGCTGGCGGCAGCGTCGATGAGGGACTGGCCATTGGATGCGTCGCGCACGGCCGCCGTCGCGACGGTTCGCAGCGAGGTTACGCCCATTTCACGCGCAACCGCGGCGAAGCGCGCCAGCGCTCTCCGTCCGGCCGCGAGCCCGGCATCGTCAATGGCACCCGTGGCGGCCAGGCCGCGGCCCAGCCCCGCCAGCACCTTTTCGTTAAACAGGATGGCGGGAATACGCGCCGGTCCCTGGTACACAACCAGGCGGATCGAATTGGAACCGATATCGATGATGGCGGTGCGCGGCTGGCTCGGCGAGTGCATGGGGCGAATCACCAGGGCGGCAACTGTAGCGTCGGCACGCCGCCCGCCGTCTCCAGCGCCGCTCCCCGCCCGGATAGAGACGGGTTGGTCATGAAATAGCGATGGAGGTTGAAGGGCTTGTCGCCTGGCTCGACACGAACGTAGCTGCCATCCGGCTGCAAGGTCCAGCTTTGTTCGTCGTCAATCAGATTGGCGACCATGATCTGGTCGAGTACCTGATCGTGGACTGTGGGATTCAGGATGGGGAGCATATATTCGACCCGCCTGTCGAAATTGCGCGGCATCCAGTCCGCCGAGGAGATGAACAGCTGCGCTCCGTCATTGGGGAGCGCCGCGCCGTTGCCGAACGCCCAGATGCGGCTGTGCTCCAGGAAGCGGCCGACGATTGACTTGACCCGAATGTTCTCCGACATCCCCTCGACGCCGGGCCGGAGGCAGCAGATGCCGCGGATGATCAACTCGATCTCCACACCCGCCGCGCTCGCCTCGTAGAGTTTCTCGATCACGGCGGTGTCGACCAGCGAGTTCATCTTGGCCCAGATCGCACCGGGCTCGCCCGCACGGGCGCGCTCCGTCTCGGCCTGGATCAACGCCATCAGTCGCGCCCGCAGGTCGCGCGGCGACAAGCTGACATGGGTCAGCGCCGGCTCGACATAGCCGGTGATGTAGTTGAACATCTGCGCGGCGTCCGCCCCGATTGTCGGATCGGCGGTGAAGAAGCTGATATCCGTGTAGATGCGCGCGGTGATCGGGTGATAGTTGCCCGTCCCGAAATGGCAGTACGTGCGGTAGCCGGCGCCCTCGCGGCGCACAACCATTGATATCTTTGCATGGGTCTTCCAGTCGATAAAGCCGTAGACGACCTGCACGCCAGCCCGCTCCAGCGCGGATGCCCAATAGAGGTTCTGTTCCTCATCGAAGCGGGCCTTCAGCTCGACGATAGCCGTTACCGACTTGCCCGCCTCGGCCGCGGCGATCAGCGCGTTGATCACCGCCGGCTGCTTGCCCGCCCGATACAGCGTCTGCTTGATCGCGACCACGTCGGGATCGATGGCGGCCTGCTTGAGAAACGCGAGCACCACCTCGAAGGTCTCGTAGGGATGCTGGACGACGATGTCCTTGGCCCTGATCGCCGCAAAGCAGTCACCCCCAAATTCACGGATGCGCTCGGGAAAGCGAGGCGTGAAGGGCGGGAATTTCAGGTCGGGACGCCCCTCGTCCACTAGCTTCGACAAATCGACGATGCCGAGCAGGTTGCCGCTTTCGGTGATGATCGCGTCGGCCCCGCCCAGTTCATCGCGCAGCACGGCGGCAAGCGCATCGGAGATGCCGGTTTCCAGTTCCAGCCGAATCACCCGCCCGCGCCGGCGACGCTTGATCGCATTGGTGAAGTGTCGGACCAAGTCCTCCGCCTCTTCCTCGATCTCGATATCGCTGTCGCGCAGCACGCGGAAGGTGGCCGCCCCGTGCACCTCATATCCGGGAAACAGCACCGGCGCGAATCGCTTCAGCACCGTCTCCACGGCCACATAGCGCGCGGCCTCCCCCGGTATCCGCACGAATCGCGGCGTCGCGGCCGGCAGCATGACCAGCTCGCGAATCGGCTCCTGGTCCGAGTGGCGGACCAGATCGAAGATCACGCTGAGCCCCCCGTTGGGAATGAAGGGAAACGGATGGGCCGGGTCTAGCGCCTGGGGCGTAAGGGTCGGGAAGATCTGCTCGCGGAAATGCGTTTCCAGCCAGGTCGACGTTTCCGCATCGATCGCATCGCGCCGCAGAACGTAGACCCCTGCCTGGTCCAGCGCGTTCCGCAGGTCGCCCCAGACGGCCTGCTGGCTTTCCATCAGCCGGTCAGCCTCTCCGGTTATCGCGGCGAGCTGTTGCGTGACGGTCAGTCCGTCCGCCGATTGCTGCTGGACGTTCTGAAGCTGCTGCCCTTTCAGACCGGCGACACGGACCATGAAGAATTCGTCCAGGTTGGACCCGGAGATCGACAGGAAGCGCAGCCGTTCCAGCAAGGGGTGGGCGGTGTTGCACGCCTCCTCCAGCACGCGCCGGTTGAAGGCGAGCCAGGACAATTCGCGATTGAAGTATCGGTCGCCGTCCAGTTCACCGAACAGATCGTCGTCCTGCTCGGCCAGACGGGCGATGTGGGCGGGGCGGTTCATGCCTCGTCACCGGGTCGCGCGATCAGGCCGGCATCGGCGAGGGCAGTACGGGCAAAGGGGATCGACAACCGCTTGCGCTGCTCCAGCACTTCCTGATCGAGAACGTCCACGGCGCGCAGAACGGCCAGATGACTACGTTCGATCCGTCGCGCCAGCCAATCGATCAGGTCGGCCCGCGCGTCGAGCCCGCGACGGTGAAGAAGTTGGGTAAGAAGACCATGCATCAGCGCGTCATCGGGGCCTTGGATGACAGCTATGTTACTGGCCGCAAGTCGCGAGCGCAGGTCCGGCAACGTCACCTGCCAGATCGGTGGCGTAGCATCGGCCACCATCAGCAGTGGCCGACGTTCCGCCTGAGCGCGGTTCCAGGCGTGGAACAGCTCGGTTTCGTCCATCCTTTCGGCATCGTCGATGACGCTGCCGCCGCTCTTGGCGGCGAAGATGCGGGCAAGCAGGCTGCGTCCCGACTTGCGGGGGCCGACCAGCACGGCGGTCCTGACCGGCCAGGTTCCCCAATGATCGAGCATGTGCGCCGCGCCCGCATTGGACGGCGAAAGGATAAAGGCGTCGTCGCGCGGATCCGCAGGCCAGGCAAGCGGCAGGGCGATCTGGCTCATCCGGCACTGGCGCTCCCTGGCGCTACGTCCGGCGGCACCAGGCGCGGCGCGAGCCGGATGCGGATGGTCTGCCCCTGGCCGAACACCTGATAGCCTCTGGCTTCCAGCGCGGCGTGGAACGCCTCCGGATCGCCGTCATAGCTGACCCGGACCACCGATACGCCGCCCAGCGCGAGGCTGGTGGTCTGGGCCGAGCGCACCCCGGCGACGGAACGCAGGGCCGATTCCGCATTGGCGACCGCGGATGAGCTAGGCGTATCCACCTGAACCGTGATCGGAATGCCCTGCCCCGTCGTCGTGCCGGCGGCGAGATTGCTCATGATGTCGTCGACGACGCTTTCGTCATCGGCCGGCTCCGTTTCCGGCGGCGGTGGTGCGGGCGGCGGCGACAGGGTAGGATCGGGGTTCAGCGCGCCGGAGCGCAGGGCGGCGGTGTACAAAGCGTCCAGGCGCTTGACTCCGGCATCCAGCAACTGCGGCAGGCCCGCCGAACTGCCGACGCGCAACGTGAAGCTGCCGAGAAGCTCGTTGTCGGGACCATGGCGCGCCTGGAAGACCCCGATCACCGGCCCTCCCGGCCATTGCCGCAGTAGCCGCACGGTCGGGATCATCACGTCCGATGCGCCATATTGATCGATGATCGTCCGCCACCATCCCCGGCCCCGGCGTTCGGTCTGGCCGAGGTTGAGCAACAGCGAATCGGGACCCGTTCCCGCCAGCCGAACATAATCGAGGGCACTGTTGCCCGTTCGGAAACGCGCCCATGCCTGTTGCCAGTCGCTGCGCTGCTCGAAAGCGCTTGCAACACCGCCCGACCATTGCACCGGGATCACAAGGATCGGCGCCGACCGCTCGGAATAGGCACTGACCCCCAGCAACGACGCTGCCCGCGCCCGGTTGAACAGCACGCCGAGCCGCGCAACGTATCGCTTTGGCCCGATCTGCTCGTTTTCGATAACGATGCCCGACACAAGCTGGTCGAGGACGCCGTCGCCGACAGACGTGCCCGGCGCACCCAGCCGGCCCGCCAGCTGTGCCCACGCCTTGCGCTGCGCCGCCCGCCAGCCGCCATAACGGGCGGCGTCGGCGTCAGGGCCGCTGACGTCCACCGTGATCCCGGACACCTCGTAATCGCTGCCGCTATCGACAGGCGCGATCCCGCGGCCGCCGCCCTCGATCTGGGCGAGCACGGCCCCCGAGCCCAGCGCAAGAGCGGCACCGGCGGTGAGCAGGGATCGGGTATTCATGCTGCGACGCCTTTTGGCGAACCAGCCGTGGAAATCCAAGCGCGTTGTGGCTAGCAGGCTCGTCATGGCCGACGATAACGCTTCCGCTCCCCACGCCTCCGGTTCGTACACCTATGC
>CAKTFL010000010.1 GCA_934555855.1 uncultured Sphingomonas sp.
AACCTCCACGACCTTGCGATCGCCAGCACCTGAAGCTGGTGCGTCTACCAATTCCGCCATCTGGGCACGGGGTAGGCCGGCGCCTCTAGGGGAGGCTCCGCACGCTTGTCAACAGCGACTTTGGGGGGCAAGGGCGCTTGCAGCAAAGTTTCTCTGTCGAAGGTTGGATGCGATGTACGAGCTGGTGACGCTGATCGGCGGGGGCGGGTTCGTCGGCCGCTATGCCGCACAGGCGCTGTTGCGGGCAGGCTGGCGGGTCCGCATCGCCCAGCGCGATCCGCGCCAGGCATTCTACCTGAAGCCGCTGGGTGGCCTCGGCCAGACCCAGTTCGTGGCGGCGGACGTGACCCGGCCCGACACGATCGCCCGCGCCGTGGAAGGCACCGACGCGGTGGTGAACCTGGCCGGCAGCTTCGCCGATCCGATGAGAATCCAGGCGGCCGGCGCGGAAACGGTGGCAAAGGCGGCGGCGGCGGCCGGGGTGAGGGCGATGGTCCATCTGTCGGCGATCGGGGCCGCGGCAGACTCGCCGTCCACCTATGGCCGCTCCAAGGCGCTGGGCGAGGACGCCGTGCGCGCGGCCATGCCGCAGGCGACGATCCTGCGCCCCTCCGTGATCTTCGGGCGCGAGGACCAGTTCCTCAACCGCTTTGCCGAAATGATCCGGCGAACCCCCGTGGTGCCGGTCCTGCGCGGCGGGACGAAGTTCCAGCCGGTGTTCGCGGGTGATGTGGGCGATGCGGTCGCGGCGGCGCTGCGCGAGCCGGGCCGGTTCGGCGGGGGCACGTTCGAGCTGGGCGGCCCGGACGTGCTCAGCATGGCCGAGCTGCTTCGCTGGATTGCGGGGGAAATCAACCGCTCGCCGCGCTTGGTCGAACTGTCGGACGGGCTGGGCGCCGCCCTCGCGCGACTGCCGGGTGCGCCGATCAGCCGTGACCAGTGGCTGATGCTGCAAAGGGACAACGTCGTCGCGCCCGGTGCCACGGGGCTGGAAGCCCTGGACCTGACCGCGACACCGTTGTCGGCGGTGGCCCCGAGCTGGCTGGTCCGGTATCGCCGCATGGGACGCTTTGCGCGCCGCACGACCGAACTCGCCGCCTGATCCTCCTGACGGGAAACGCCGCTTGACCGACCTCCTGACCGTCATCCTCCTCGGCATCGTCGAGGGGGTCACCGAGTTTCTGCCCGTGTCGTCCACGGGGCACCTGATCCTCGCGACCCGGCTGCTGGGCTATGACGCCGAGCGTTGGGCGCTATTCAACGTGGTGATCCAGCTGGGTGCGATCCTGGCGATCACCGTCCTGTACTGGCGCACGGTGTGGACGGTACTGGCCGGACTGCTGAAGGGAGAGGCGGGGGCGATCCGCTTCGTGCGTAACGTGGCGGTGGGGTTTCTGCCCGCAGCGGTGGTGGGCCTGATCGTCCACAAGCATGTCGAGGCGCTGCTCGGCAATGCGGAGGTTGTCGCGATCGCCCTAATGGTCGGGGGCGTCGCAATTCTTGCGATCGAGCGGCTGGCGAAGCCAGGTCATGTGCGCGGCGTTGCGGACATCCCGCTGCCCACCGTTCTCGCGATCGGCTTCATCCAGTGCCTGGCCATGGTGCCGGGCGTGAGCCGGTCGGGCGCGACCATCCTTGGTGCCTTGTCGCTGGGCGTGGAGCGGCGGACGGCGGCCGAGTTCTCCTTTTTCCTCGCCATCCCGACCATGCTGGGCGCGAGCACGCTGGAGATCTGGAAGAACCGCGCGGCGCTGGCGGGCGGGACGGGCGTCGGCCCGCTGGAAATCGCGATCGGCTTTGTTGTGTCGTTTCTGGTCGCGGTGGTGGTGGTGAAGTGGTTCATCAACCTGGTCGGACGGCATGGTTTTGGCCCGTTCGCCTGGTATCGGATCCTAGCAGGCGGGGCGGCCCTGATATGGCTCGCGAACAGGTAAGACCGAACCGGACCCTTAATCCGAGATGATTTGCCCATGTTTTCGGGATGTCGCTAAAAACAGTCTGAGATAAGACAGCTTACCTGACTTGATGCGGGACGACTTGGTGAATAGGTGGCGTTCAGCGTACCTGCGCGGGAGGGTGTCTGGCCGTGGCCGAAAATCTGATGCTGAAGTTTGTCGATCGCCAGCAGGCGTATCCGGCCAAGCGCGACGCGGAACTGCGTGCGGACGATTTCCGTGAAATCGCCGAACGCTATGCCGTGCCCACCGCCGAAGCGCAGGCGGGACGCTGCTCGCAATGCGGCGTGCCCTATTGCTCCGTCCATTGTCCGCTGCACAACCATATCCCCGACTGGCTGCGCCTGACCGCCGAGGGCCGGCTGCGCGACGCGTACGAGCTGTCCAATGCGACCTCCACCATGCCGGAGATCTGCGGGCGCATCTGTCCCCAGGACCGCCTGTGCGAAGGCAATTGCGTGATCGAATTCTCCGGCCATGGCGCGGTGACGATCGGCTCGGTCGAGAAGTTCATCACCGACAAGGCGTGGGAAGAGGGCTGGGTGGAGCCGCTCCGCCCCGGTCCTTCGCGCGGCCAGTCGGTCGGCGTGATCGGGGCGGGGCCTGCCGGGCTGACGGCGGCGGAATATCTGCGCGGTCATGGCTATGAGGTCCATGTCTATGACCGGCATGACCGGGCCGGCGGGCTGCTGACCTATGGCATTCCCGGCTTCAAGCTGGAAAAGCCGGTGGTGATGCGCCGCGTCGACCGGCTGAAGGCGGGCGGCATCGTCTTCCATGAAGGGTTCGAGGTCGGGCGCGAGGCGACGCTGGACGAGCTGCGCCGGCGGCACGATGCGATCGTGATCGCCACCGGCGTCTACAAGGCGCGCGCGATCGAGGCACCGGGGGTCGGGGCCGAGGGTGTGGTCGAGGCGCTCGATTATCTCACCGCCTCCAACCGCAAGGGTTTTGGCGATGCGGTGCCCGCCTATGACGAGGGCGCGCTGAACGCCGAGGGCAAGAACGTCGTCGTGATCGGCGGCGGCGACACGGCAATGGACTGCGTGCGTACCGCCATCCGTCAGGGCGCGGCATCGGTGAAGTGCCTGTATCGCCGCGACCGGCAGAACATGCCCGGCTCCCAGCGCGAGGTCGCCAATGCCGAGGAGGAGGGCGCCGAGTTCGTCTGGCTCGCCGCGCCGCAGGGATTCGAGGGTGAGGGCCGCGTGTCGGGTGTCGCGGTCCGCCGGATGCGCCTTGGCGCGCCGGACGCCAGCGGCCGGCGGATGCCCGAGCATGATCCGGGCGGCGACACGCGCATCGACGCGGACCTGGTGATCAAGGCGCTCGGCTTCGATGCGGAGGAACTGCCGAAACTGTGGGGCGCGCCCGAGCTGGGCGTCAGTCGCTGGGGCACGGTGCTGGTCGATGGCCGGACGCTGATGACCAGCCTGGACGGCGTGTTCGCGGCCGGCGACATCGTGCGCGGCGCGAGCCTGGTGGTGTGGGCGATCCGTGACGGCCGCGACGTGGCGGCGGCAATGCACAACTGGCTGAAGAGCAAGGCCCGGGCTGAAAGGGTGGCGGCGTGATGACTTCGATGATCGATCAGCGCGAGCGTCTCGCCCGCGATGGCATGTACCGCCCGGATTTCGAGGGTGACGCGTGCGGCGTCGGCCTGGTCGCCGCGACCGACGGCAAGGCGTCGCGGCGTGTCGTCCAGTCGGCGATTGATGCGCTGAAGGCGGTGTGGCACCGCGGCGCGGTCGATGCGGACGGCAAGACGGGCGACGGCGCAGGGCTGCATGTCGACCTGCCGGTGCGCTTCTTCGACGACGCGGTGGCGGCGTCGGGCCATCGGGTGCTGCCGAACCGGCTGGCGGTGGGCATGATCTTCCTGCCGCGTACCGACCTCGGCGCGCAGGAGAATTGCCGCACGATCGTGGAAAGCGCGATCATCGAGGCGGGCTACACCATCTATGGCTGGCGGCAGGTGCCGGTGGACGTGTCGGTGATCGGCCTGAAGGCGCAGGCGACGCGCCCCGAGATCGAGCAGATCATGATCGCCGGCCCGATGCCGGACGAGATGTCGATCGAGGAGTTCGAGAAGAACCTTTACCTCGTCCGGAGGCGGATCGAGAAGCGGGTGATCGCGGCGCAGATCCAGGGCTTCTACGTCTGCTCGCTGTCGTGCCGCTCGATCGTCTACAAGGGGCTGTTCCTGGCGGAAAGCCTGTCGGTCTTCTTCCCCGACCTGACCGACCAGCGCTTCGAGAGCCGGGTGGCGATCTTCCACCAGCGTTACTCCACCAACACCTTTCCGCAATGGTGGCTGGCCCAGCCGTTCCGGTGCCTGGCGCACAATGGCGAGGTCAACACGATCCGCGGCAACAAGAACTGGATGCTCAGCCACGAGATCCGCATGGCGAGCATCGCGTTCGGCGAACATTCGGAGGACATCAAGCCGGTGATCCCGGCCGGCGCGTCCGACACCGCCGCGCTGGATGCCGTGTTCGAGGCGATCTGCCGCTCCGGTCGCGATGCACCCACCGCCAAGCTGATGCTGGTGCCGGAAGCGGCGCGCGACGACATGCCTGGCTCGCACGCGTCGATGTACGACTACCTCGCCTCCGTGATGGAGCCGTGGGACGGGCCGGCGGCGCTCGCCATGACCGATGGCCGCTGGGCGGTGGCCGGCATGGACCGCAACGCGCTGCGGCCGCTCCGCTACACCCGCACCTCCGACGGCCTGCTGATCGTCGGGTCGGAAAGCGGCATGGTGCCTGTCCCCGAATCGACCGTGATCGCCAAGGGGCGGTTAGGGCCGGGCCAGATGATCGCGGTGGACCTGGCCGAAGGCGTCGTGCTGGAGGACCAGGCGGTCAAGGACCGCATCGCGGGCGAGCAGGATTATCCGGCGATGATCGGCGAGTTCCACACGCTCGCCGACCTGCCGCAGGTGGAGGATGCCATCGTCCGTTACGACCGGGCGGAGCTCGCGCGGCGGCAGGTCGCGGCCGGGCAGACGCTGGAAGACCTGGAGCTGATCCTCGCGCCGATGGTCGAATCGGGCAAGGAAGCGATCGGCTCGATGGGCGATGACACGCCGCTGGCGGTCATCTCCGACAAGCCGCGACTGATCAGCCAGTTCTTTCGCCAGAACTTCAGCCAGGTGACTAACCCGCCGATAGACTCCCTGCGCGAACGGCACGTCATGTCGCTCAAGACGCGGTTCGGGAACCTGGCCAACATCCTCGACGTCCGCGATCAGCGCGAGCGGGTGCTGGTGCTCGATTCGCCGGTGCTGACTGGCGCGCATTGGGCGCGGCTGAAGGCGCATTTCGGTTCAAGCGCGGCGGAGATCGACTGCACCTTCGACATTGTCGGCGGGCCTGAAAAGCTGCGCGATGCCATTCAGCGCATTCGGCAGGAGGCTGAGCAGGCGGTCCGCATGGGTCGGTCGGAGCTGTTCCTGACGGACGAGCATGTTTCGGGAAGCCGGGTCGCGATCGCGGGCGTGCTGGCGGCTGCGGCGGTGCACACGCACCTCGTCCGGCGGGGGCTGAGGTCCTATGCCTCGATCAACGTGCGCTCGGCCGAGTGCCTGGACACGCATTATTATGCGGTGCTGATCGGCGTCGGCGCGACTACGGTGAATGCCTATCTTGCCGAGGCGGCGATCGTCGATCGCCAGGCGCGCGGCCTGTTCGGCGACATCAGCCTGGACGAGTGCCTGAAGCGGCACCGCGTCGCGATCGAGGAGGGATTGCTCAAGATCATCTCCAAGATGGGGATCGCGGTGATCTCCTCCTATCGCGGCGGCTATAATTTCGAGGCGGTTGGGCTCAGCCGCAGCCTGGTCAACGACCTGTTCCCGGGGATGCCGGCCAAGATCTCCGGCGAGGGCTATGCCTCGCTGCACCTGTCGGCGAGGATTCGGCACGAGGCGGCGTTCGACAGCGCGGTCGCGACGCTGCCGGTCGGAGGTTTCTACCGCCAGCGGCATACCGGCGAGACGCACGCCTATTCGGCGCAGCTGATGCATCTGCTCCAGACGGCGGTGTCGACCGACAGCTATACCAGCTATCTGCAGTTCAGCCGTGGCGTCGCCGACCTGCCGCCGGTGTATCTGCGCGACCTGCTGCAGTTCAACTTTCCGGCCGATGGCCTGCCCGTCGATCAGGTCGAGGCGATCACCGAAATCCGCAAGCGGTTCGTGACGCCGGGCATGTCGCTGGGCGCGCTCAGCCCGGAAGCGCATGAAACGCTCGCCATCGCGATGAACCGGATCGGCGCCAAGGCCGTGTCGGGCGAGGGTGGCGAGGACAAGGTGCGCTACCAGCCCTATGAGAATGGCGACAACGCCAACTCCACGATCAAGCAGATCGCGTCGGGCCGGTTCGGCGTGACGGCCGAATATCTCAACGCCTGCGAGGAGATCGAGATCAAGGTCGCGCAGGGCGCCAAGCCCGGCGAGGGCGGGCAGCTGCCGGGATTCAAGGTGACGGAGTTCATCGCCAAGCTGCGCCACGCGACGCCCGGCGTGACGCTGATCAGCCCGCCGCCACATCACGACATCTATTCGATCGAGGATCTGGCGCAGCTCATCTACGACTGCAAGCAGATCAACCCGCGCGCGCGTGTCTGCGTCAAGCTGGTGTCCTCGGCCGGCATCGGCACCGTCGCGGCCGGCGTCGCGAAGGCCCATGCGGATGTGATCCTGGTCTCCGGCCATGTCGGCGGCACCGGCGCGAGCCCGCAGACCAGCATCAAATATGCCGGGACGCCGTGGGAAATGGGCCTAAGCGAGGTCAACCAGACGCTGACCCTCAACGGCCTGCGCGGGCGTATCCGGCTGCGCGCGGACGGGGGCCTGAAGACCGGGCGCGACATTGTCATCGCCGCGATCCTGGGCGCGGAGGAGTTCGGCATCGGCACGCTCAGCCTGGTCGCGATGGGCTGCATCATGGTGCGCCAGTGCCATAGCAACACCTGCCCGGTCGGCGTCTGCACCCAGGACCCGCGGATGCGTGACAAGTTCGTCGGTACGCCCGAAAAGGTGATCAACCTGATGACCTTCATCGCCGAGGAGGTGCGCGATATCCTGGCGCGACTGGGCGTCCGGTCGCTGGACGAGGTTATCGGCCGGACCGAGCTGCTGCGCCAGGTCAGCCGTGGCGCCGAGCATCTCGACGACCTCGACCTCAACCCGATCCTCGCCAAGGTCGATGCCGACGAAAGCCAGCGCCGTTTCAGCCTCGGCACGTTCCGCAACGAGGTGCCCGACAGCCTCGACGCGCAGATGATCAAGGACGCGGCGCACGTCTTCACCCGCGGCGAGAAGATGCAGCTCACCTATTCGGTCCGCAACACGCACCGCGCGGTCGGCACCCGCCTGTCGAGCGAGATCACGCGCAAATACGGCATGAACAGGCTGGCCGACGGGCACGTCACCATCCGCCTGCGCGGGTCGGCGGGCCAGTCGCTGGGCGCGTTCCTGTGCAAGGGCATCACGCTGGAGGTGTTCGGCGACGCCAACGACTATGTCGGCAAGGGTCTGTCCGGGGGCACGATCGTCGTGCGCCCGGCGGTCAGCTCGCCGCTTCGCAGCGAGGAGAACACCATCATCGGCAACACCGTGCTCTATGGCGCCACCAGCGGCCGGCTGTTGGCGGCGGGGCAGGCGGGGGAGCGGTTCGCGGTCCGCAACTCCGGCGCTTCCGTGGTGGTCGAGGGCTGCGGCGCCAATGGCTGCGAGTATATGACCGGCGGCACCGCCGTGGTGCTGGGACCGGTCGGCCAGAACTTCGGCGCGGGCATGACCGGCGGTATGGCGTTCGTCTATGATCCCGACGGCAGCTTCGACCGGCGGGCGAACGGCGACAGCATCGTCTGGCAGCGGCTCGCCTCGCGTCATTGGGAGGGCGTGCTCCACCAGCTCGTCAGCGACCATGCCAGGGCGACCGACAGCAGGTGGTCGCGTGGCCTGATCGAGGATTGGGACAGGGTCGTCGGCCAGTTCTGGCAGGTCGTGCCCAAGGAGATGCTGACCCGGCTCGCTCATCCGCTCGACGACACGCCGGAGGTAATCGCGGCGGAATAGGGCGAAAATCGCGACGGTTCGGCTTTGCGCCGGGCCGTCGCGCGGCCTAACAGGGCAGTATGTGGCAGCTCTACCAGTTTCCCTTGTGTCCCTTTTCCCGAAAGCTTCGCCTGTTGCTGGGCGAAAAGGGGATCGGTTACGAACTGGTGCGTGAATCGCCCTGGGCGCGGCGTGACGAATTCCTGGACATGAACCCGGCCGGGCAGACGCCGGTGGTGGTCGACAGCCAGCGCGGCACCGTGCTGATCGACTCCATGGCGATCTGCGAGTTCTTCGAGGAAACCGTCGAGAAGTCGGCGATGATCAACGGAACCGCGGTCAATCGCGCGGAGATCCGGCGGCTGGTCACCTGGTTCGATAACAATTTCTACCATGACGTCACCGGGCCGCTGCTCCACGAACGCATGGTGAAGCGGCTCGCCCACCGCACGGCACCCGATGCCAAGGCGCTGCGCCAAGCGATGAAGTCGGCGATCGAGCATCTGGATTATATCGATTATCTGCTGGATCACCGGAACTGGCTGGCTGGCGCGACGATGAGCCTCGCGGACCTGGCCGCGGCGGCGCAGATCTCGGTTGCCGACTACCTCGGGGGGATTGACTGGAAGGGGCATGAACAGACCGCGCGCTGGTATCGCGGTCTGAAGAGCCGGCCGTCCTTTCGCCCGCTCTTGTCGGAGCGGATGGAGGTGATCGGGCCGCCCGCGCATTACGACAATGTCGATTTCTGACGTGGTGGCTTAAGGGGAGCGGGCAATGACGATCACCATCGACGATTTCCTGCGCGTCGACATTCGCGTCGGCACGATCGTCGAGGCCGAACCCTTTCCGGAAGCGCGCAAGCCCGCGATCAAGCTTCGCATCGATTTCGGCGGTGAGATCGGCGTCAAGCGCTCCTCGGCCCAGATCACCGAGCATTACACCCCCGAGGCGTTGGTCGGACGTCAGGTCGCGGCCGTGGTCAACTTCCCGCCGCGCCAGATCGGGCCGGTGATGAGCGAGGTGCTGACGCTCGGCTTTCCCGATGAGGACGGCAAGGTCGTGCTGATCGGTCCCAGCCAGCCGGTGCCCGACGGCGGCCGGCTGTTCTGACTCGGCGACTTTCTTAGTCGCTTCTCCTCACCGCTCGCCCTGACCTTGTGCAAACCTGTCCTGAGCGCGCTCCCTGGCTCAGCACGAACGGGCGAGCTGAGGTTCAGGCGGCTTCGGCCAACAGGGGCGTCGTCTCGTCATTGTCGCCCTGCGGCTCGGCAGGCTGACCGTGCACCCCTTCGGCGAGAGCCTTGCGATCTGGGAAGATCAGGCGTGATACGAGAACCGCGCAGCCAAGCGCGAGATAGACGCCGACCGTCCAGCCTGCGCTCCAGAACAGCCCGAACGCGAACGCCACCCGCAGGAAAAGCGGGTTGAAGCCGAAATCCTCGCTGATCGCCTGACAGGTGCCGGTCAGCGTATCGGCGCGCATGAACGGGTTGGAGGCGGGGACAGCCTGCATGAATCTGAACTCCTGGGCGGCCGACGAAGCGTCGGCCGGTTGATCCTTGCTCAGCAGGGAGCGTGCCAACACGTATAATTCAGTTGTTTCAATGCCCTTACGACATGTCGGATCGCTGAACGCCCGGCCATGTCGTGAAAGCTCGCCATTAGTTGGTGATGCCCGCCAGTGTCATCGGCCCAGCGGGGACTCATCGAACCGGGCAAGAAGGTCCGCCACGTCGTCGTAGAGCGTTTGCGCCCCAGCGCGGGTCAGGACGTCGTCCGAAAAGCCGCCGGATCGCACGCCGACCCGGCCCATCCCGCATTTGACGGCAGCCTCCATGTCATAGGGCGCGTCGCCGATCACCACCACGTTCGCAGCATCGACCCCGGCCTTCTCGCGCGCGACGGCGAAGATGTCCGGCGCCGGCTTGGTCGTTTCGACATCGTCCTTGGTGGTGGAAAGGTCGACCATGGAGCCGATGTCGAGCAGGTCCATGTAGTGGTCCAGCTCCGCCTGGCTGGCGGAAGAGGCGAGCACGACCCGCTGGCCGCTCCGGTGAACGCGCTCGACCAGGTCGCGGGCATGGGGAAACGGGCGGACACGCGGCATGTAATCGGACTTGAAGAAAGTGCCGTGCAGCTCGCCCAGCCGCTCCACCTCGGCTTCCCGCCCGGACAGGTCGGGGAAAAGCGCCGGGACGAGATTGTCGGCGCCCTTTCCGATCTGGCTGGCGATGGTCTCGCGATCCACGGGCCGGCCGATTGCGGCGAAGACGCGGTGCCACGCCTCGATATGATAGCGGTTGCTGTCGACGAGCGTGCCGTCGATGTCGAAAAGAACTGCGCGGTTTGTCATCCCCGCTCAATGGGCCGGCAGGGCAGGGGTTCCCCCTATCCGTCCAGGCTCTTCGACGCTTGCTCGAACAGGTCCTTGGACACGCCCGCCACCCCGACGATCCGCTCCAGCTCGGCCCGCATCAGCGCCGACCGGGATGCATCGAACCGGCGCCAGCGGCCGAGCGGCGGCAGCAGCTTTGCCGCAGTCTGCGGGTTCAGCCTGTCGAGCGCGATCAGCTGGTCGGCGAGGAAGCGATAGCCGGCTCCGTCCGCGCGGTTAAACGCGCGCTGGTTGACCCCGAACGCTCCCGCCAGCGCCCGCGCGCGGTTGGGGTTGGCGAGCGTGAAGTCGCGATGGCGCGACAGCTCGGCGACCGTGTCGGCGGTATCGGCGCGGGTGGAGAGCGCCTGGACCTGGAACCATTTGTCGAGGACCAGCGCGTTGTCGGCATAGCGGTTGTAGAAGATGTCGAGCGCCGCCACCCGCTCGTCGAAATCGCTGTTGGCCAGCACCTGAAGTGCGCCCTGCCGGTCGGTCATGTTGTCGGACGCCGCGAACTGGGTGAAGGCGAGCTTGGCCGCGTCTTCCTCCCCGGTGCCCGCCAGGTAGCCCAGCGCGACGTTGCGGAGACGGCGCAGGCCCTTGGCGCGCGGCGTATAGGCGTAAGGCTCTCGCACGCCGTCATATGCCTCGCGCCATTGCTCCTCCAGCTGACGGGCGAGGTCACGGCGCAACGCCTCGCGAGCCCGGAACACCGCTTCCGGATCGACGGTGGCGAGCTGGTCGGCGATGAAGCCCTCCGCCGGAAGCTGTACCGCTTCCGCGACGAAAGCGGGGTCGAGAGCCGGATCCGACAGCGTCGCATTAACCGCCCGGATCACCGCCCGGTGATCGGCCTGTCCCTCAACGGCGCCGGCGACCAGCGTGTCGAGCATCAGCTGCTGCATCGCCTCGTACCGGGCGAAAGGATCGTCGTCATGTCCCGACAGAAAGGCGAGATCGGCGGCAGTGCGGTCGCTCTCGATCACCACCGGCGCGGAGAAGCCGCGATTGATCGACAGCACCGGCCGCTCGGTAATCCCCTCGAACACCAGCGTGTCGGCAGGCGAATTGAGCAGGACCAGCTGTTCGTCGGTCAGCGCCCTGCCGGTCTCGGCGCCGAACAGGCGCAGCTTGAGCGGCAGGGTCATCGCGTCCTTGGCGACCTGACCGGGGGTGGCGGGCACGCGCTGCGACAGGCGCAGCGTGGCGCGGCCGCCGCCCGCCTCATGGTCCAGCGTCGCGGCGACGCGCGGCGTGCCCGCCTGGCTGTACCACAAGCGGAACTGGGTTAGGTCGACGCCGCCCGCGTCCTCCATGCAGGCGACGAAGTCCTCGCACGTCGCAGCGGTGCCATCGAAGCGATGGAAATAGAGGTCGGTGGCCGCGCGGAACTTCTGCGGTCCCAGGATGGTCGCCATCATCCGGATCAGCTCGGCGCCCTTGTTGTAGATGGTCGCCGTGTAGAAATTGCTGATCTCAATATAGCTTTCGGGACGTACCGGATGAGCGAGGGGCCCCGAATCCTCCGGAAACTGCGACGCGCGCAGGCTTCGCACGTCCTCGATCCGCTTCACCGCCGCCGAGCCCTGGTCGGCGGAAAAACCCTGGTCGCGATAGACGGTGAAGCCTTCCTTCAGGGAGAGCTGGAACCAGTCGCGGCAGGTGATGCGGTTGCCCGACCAGTTGTGGAAATATTCGTGAGCGACGACGCCCGCGACATTGTCGTAATCGATATCGGTCGCGGTGTCAGGATCGGCCAGGATGTAGCGGCTGTTGAAGATGTTCAGCCCCTTGTTCTCCATCGCGCCGAAGTTGAAATCGTCCACCGCGACGATGTTGAACACGTCCAGGTCGTATTCGCGGCCATAGACCTGCTCGTCCCAGGCCATGGACAGCTTGAGCGCGTGGAGGGCGTGTTCGGTGCGGGGCAGGTCGGTCTCCCGCACCCAGATGCCCAGCGCCACCTCGCGGCCCGACATGGTGGTGAAGGTGCCGCGGTTGACGGCCAGGTCGCCCGCCACCAGCGCGAACAGGTAGGAGGGCTTCGGGAACGGGTCATGCCACTCGGCCCAGTGCCGCGCATTGTCGTTCTCGGCGGGCAAGTCGCCGGCCGCCACCGGATCGCCGTTGGCGAGCAGGATAGGAAAGCGCGCCTTGTCCGCGGTCATCCGCACCCGGTAGCGGGCGAGAACGTCGGGCCGGTCGGGGAAGAAGGTGATGCGGCGGAACCCCTCCGCCTCGCATTGGGTGCAGAGATTGCCGCCGCTGGCGTAGAGGCCCATCAATTGCGTGTTGCGCTCGGGTGCGATCTCCACCTCGGTCTCGATCGTGTGCGTGTCCCCGGCGAGCGGGATGACGAGCTGGTCGCCCTCCAGCCGCCAGTCGTTCACCGCGACGCCATCGACGCGGACCGCATCCGGCGTGAGCCCCTCGCCGTCCAGGCGCAGCGGCTCCTGCGCCGTGCCGTTCCGTGTCACCGACAGCGTGGCGCGGACCAACGTGCGGGCGGGATCGAGGTCGAAGTCGAGCGACACTTCCGGCACCAGCCAGGCCGGCGGGCGATACCCCTCGCGGTGGATGGTCGCGGGCTGCCCGTGCGATGGCTGGGCGATGGCGGTGGAGGCGTCGAGCATGGCGCCAGCTATACGCGCGGCGACGCCTTTCGCCACCAAAGCTTGTTTGCCCGCGCGGCCATGCTAGCCGGGCGCGATGGTGACCACGCGGGGACTGATCGTATGAGCCGCCTTTTCGTGTTCGGGCTGGGCTATACCGCTTCCGCGCTGGCGAGGCGGCTGGGCGGAGAGGGCTGGCGCGTGGTCGGCACGACCCGCGACGGGCGGGACGGCAGCGTCCGGTTCGCCGATGCGGAGCGGGTCGCGGCCGAGATCGTCGCCGCGACGCACATCCTGTCGTCGGTGCCGCCCGAGGACGGCGCGGACCCGGTGCTGGCCGCCCATGGCGAGCGGATCGCGGCGCGGCGGTGCTGGACCGGCTATCTTTCCTCCACCGGCGTCTATGGTGATGCCGGTGGCGCCTGGGTGGACGAGAGCGCGCCGGCCGGCGGCGGGCGGCGGGTGGCGCGGGTGGCGGCGGACCGCGCCTGGCTGGCGCTGGGCGCGCGCGTGTTCCGGTTGCCGGGCATCTATGGTCCGGGCCGCTCGCCGCTCGAGCGGGTGCGGGAAGGGCGGGCGCATCGCGTCGGCCTGCCCGATCAGGTGTTCAGCCGGGTGCATGTCGAGGACATCGTGGCGGGCGTGGTCGCCGCCCTGGCGGGGCCGGCCGGCGCCTACAACCTGGCCGATGACAACCCCTGCGATCAGGACCGGGTGGTCAGCTTCGCGGCGGAGCTGCTCGGCCTGCCCGCGCCGCCGCTGGTGTCGCTGGACAGCCTGTCGCCGATGGCCCGCGCCTTCTACGCCGAGAACCGGCGGGTCGCGACCGGCAAGGCGAAGCGAGTGCTCGGTTGGGCCCCGAGGTATCCCGACTATCGGTTCGGCCTGCGCGCCCTCAGGGCGACGACCAGCCCGATGCCGGTCAGCACGCCCCCGCCGGCCGCGAGCAACGACCAGCGATAGCCCTCGAACACGGTCGACAGCAGCATCGCGATGACCGGCACGATAACGCTGGAATAGGCCGCCTTGGCCGGGCCGATCGCCCGGATAACGCGGTAATAGAGCGGAAAGGCGAGCGCGGAGGCGAACAGGCCGAGATACAGGATGCCGAGCGTGTAGCTGGGGCGCGGGTCGTAGCTGGGCGGCCCATTCATCGCATAGGCGAGCGCGGCATCCATCGCGGCGCCGGCGATCATCGCGATCGACAGCGTCGGCGCCATCGGAAAGCGCCGGGCCGTCCCGGTCGCCTGAAGAACGTTGGCGCTGGATGCGGCGCAGATCGCGGCGAGGGTAAAGCCCAGCCCGGCGACGATCGCACCACCGCCGCTGCTG
>CAKTFL010000011.1 GCA_934555855.1 uncultured Sphingomonas sp.
GGGCGGGCCTGATCGCGGCGGGCCTGATCGCCCTGTCGGCGCAGCACATCATGTACAGCCAGCAGGTCCGCAGCTACATCCTCGCCCATGCGGCGGCGACGGCGGCGGTGCTGTTCGCGCTCCGCTTCCTGGAGTCGGGTCGCGAGAGAGAGGATCGGATCGGCCGCGTGAGTGCGCTGACCGGTTATGCCGTCGCCTGTACGATCGCCCTGTACACGCACACGACCATGGCGTTGCTGCCGGCGATGCTCAGCCTTTTCGTGCTCGGGCGATTGCTCCTGACGCCGGGACGCTCGTGGACGGCCGCCGGCGAGTGGATCGCCGCCAATGTGCTGGTGCTGATATTGTGGGCCTGGTGGGCGCGCATCACGGTCCTGCAGGCCGGCAGCCGCAGCACGATCAGCTGGATCGCGACACCCTCCCTCCCGTACGCGGTCCGCATGACCATGGAGAGCTATCTTCCATGGGGTATCGGGCCGGCGCAGTTCGTCGTCGCCGGCCTGGCGACCGTCGCCATGGCCTGGGCGATCTGGCGGTTTCGGGACCGGCCCGATCGGCTGCTGCTGCCCTTCCTGGCTGTCGCCGCACCCGTGCTGCTGTATCTTCTGAGCGTGAAGGTGCCGGTGTTCCTGAACCGCACCATCTATTGGGCAAGCGGCCCCTTTCTGGTGACGGTGGCTGTTGGCCTTGCCGCGGTCCGGCCGCGCTGGGCTACGCTGGGGGCGCTAGGCATCGCTTTCGCGGCCAGCGTGGCGGGCTGGGTTTCCTGGTATCCGACGCGGGAGATCGAGCCCTGGCGCGCCATCGTCGCCGCGATCCAGCAGCAGCAGCCCGGCACCACGGTGCTTGCGCGTGGCAAGGGCCCGGTGCTTGCGCTGCGCCGATACTGCACGCCACCGGCCTGCACCTTGCGCGTTCTGGGAATACCGGCGCCCGCGACCGATCATTGGGCGAGCGGGTTCGAGGTGCCGGGTATAGAGTCCGGCAACCTGCCCGGCCGTCTTCTCGCCCGCGATCGGCGGCTGGTGACGGTTCGCTGGCTGCTTCAGGACCCCATTGCCGCCGGGTCGCTGCCGACCGCGATTTCCAGGCCGGTGACGTTGCCGCCTGTTCACGACGGCGTCATCACCGTCACATCCTGGCAGGCTCGCTGAACGTCATCGGGCGCCCGCTTACCGGACATTAACCAAAGCCGGTGCACGTCAAGCATCAGGGAGGAGCATGGTCATGCACCAAAAGCCTGCTGATCTGCGCCGTGCCGCGCTGGCCGAGGCACGCCGGATGATGAATGTCACTGCCGGTGCCGAGTCCGCGAAACAGGTTTCCATCGCCGTTGCCGACTTCCGCAAGCTCGCCGCGCTGATCGAGGGCCTGGCGTCCGCGGAACCGGCCCCTGCGGATCCCGACGGCTTCGACGTGCCGGTGGACGGGATACGCGTTTGGGTACCGCTGCCCCATTTCAAGGCGGTCGTCAGCGAGGCGGCTGCCCTGCGCGACGAACTCGCCTTCGCCAGATCGGGTGGGTGCCTGATCTAGATCAGGCTGGCGCCCTCCTTCCCCGTGCCACACGCCGCGGTAAAAAACGCGGCGAGTCGAACGGTTTGCACGTCCAGTTATCCTGAACATCCCGGAGACTATCTCGAAGCGGCGCGAGGTTGGCCCTAAGTTGCCGCTCATGGTTACTGCGCTCACCCTTGGTGCACTTGCCGCCGCCGTGCAGGCCGGCACCCCCCTCAGTCCGCCCGTCAAGGTCGTAACCGCCCCGGCACCGACGGCGGCGCCGCCACGTCTATCGGGCACACAGACAGCAACGCTTGCGTCTGCCGCGCAGGCCGCGAAGCCGGCGTCGCTCTCCAAGCTGGATCTGTCGAACATGCGGCTCTGGAACTGGGCCGCCAAGTGGCATGCGTCCGAGTGGGCAAACGCGTTCAGCCCGATCCCATGGAAATATGATCATGTCCGGCAGCTGGCGAGCGGGGCGACGCAGCTCACCCTGGATCGCTCGGGCGCTCCCCAGCTGACCGCGCAGGGCGGCATTCCGGCAATCGCCAGCGGCCTTTGGGAAACGGACGTGACGCTGCCCAGATTGGCGTCCGGCGTCATCGTCGCCCCGCTGTGGCTCTACGACGGGACCAGCAAGGACGAGATCGATTTCGAGTTCGCCGGCCGCAACGGGCTGGACGTCTCGCTACACCGAAACGTCGGCGGCGTCGTGCAGCACGCCTCGACGCGGCTTTTTGCCGGCCAGGACATGTCCGGACAGCGCCACAGGTTCGGCATCAAGGTCGACCAATATGCCGGCTATATCGAGATGTACCTCGACGGGAAGCGGGTCCACCGCTGGGACCGCGCCAAGACCCCGCTTTTCGTGTCACACCGCTTGAAGCCGGTTATGGAGATGTGGGTCGTCAACCAGAATGACGCCAATTTCGTCGCCTGGGCTGGCAAGGTGCAGGGAATGCCGACCGGCGGGTCGATGGTGATGACAGTCCATGGTTATGGGTACACGTCGCTGAAGTAGACGGTGCCTGGTCGCTCGGGCAGCGCTGGCGACTATGCCACCCCTCGTCCTGGGCGGCATCCGATAGAGGGCGCTCCTTCCGGGCGCCCCCTGTTCACGCGAAGACCGACACGCCTGGCCGCTGCTGTCAGGCAGGCATCGACACGGGCCCGTCGATCACTCCACCGTCACTGATTTCGCCAGATTGCGCGGCTGGTCGACGTCCGTGCCCTTTGCCACGGCGACGTGATAGGCGAGCAGCTGGACCGGCACCGCGTACACGATCGGCGCGATCAGCGGGTGAACCTTGGGCATGGTGATCGTCGCCTCGCAGCCCTCGCCGGCGGCCAGGATGCCGTCATAATCGCTGACGAGGATGACCCTGCCGCCGCGCGCGCGGACCTCCTGCATGTTCGACACGGTCTTTTCGAACAGCGGTCCGGACGGCGCGATCACGATCACCGGCACGGCGTCGTCGATCAGCGCGATGGGGCCGTGCTTCATCTCGCCCGCGGCATAGCCCTCGGCGTGTATGTAGCTGATTTCCTTGAGCTTCAGCGCCCCTTCAAGCGCCAGCGGATAATCGGTGCCGCGGCCCAGGTACAGAACGTCCCGCGCGCCCGCGACGCTGCCCGCCATCGCCTCGATCATCTCGTCATAGGCGAGCGCCCCGTTGATCGCTGCGGGCGCCTCGGCGAGGTGACGGACGATCTCCCGCTCCTCGGCATCGGACAGCTTGCCCTTGGCACGAGCCAGATTGGCCGCCAGCGCCGCCAGGACCGCCAGCTGGCAGGTGAACGCCTTGGTGGAGGCGACGCCGATCTCCGGCCCGGCATGGGTGGGCAGCAGAATGTCTGCCTCGCGCGCCATGGAGCTGGTCGGCACGTTGCAGACCACCGCGATCCGCTGCCCCTCGCGCCGGGCGTGGCGCAGCGCGGCAAGCGTGTCGGCGGTTTCGCCGGATTGCGAGATGAACAGCGCGAGCCCGCCTGCCTCCATCACCGGCTCGCGATACCGGAACTCGGACGCGACATCGAGGTCGACGGGAACACGCGCGAACTGCTCGAACCAGTAGCGGGCGACCATGCCGGCGTAGAAGCTGGTGCCGCACGCCACGATCGTCACCCGCCGCACGTCCGACAGATCGTTTTCGGGGATCGGCAGCGTCACGCGGCCGTCCATCCGCTGAAGGTACGAGCGCAGCGTCTGGGCGACGACAACCGGCTGCTCGTAGATTTCCTTCTGCATAAAATGGCGATGGTTGCCCTTGTCCGCCGCATGGCCGAACACGCCGGAGTTGACGATCGGGCGTTCGACCGGATTGTTGTCGCGGTCATAGATTTCGACGACGTCGCGGGTGATGACGGCCCAGTCGCCCTCGTCCAGATAGGCGATGCGCTGCGTCAACGGCGCCAGGGCATGGGCATCGGAGCCGAGATAGTTTTCGCCCTCGCCATAACCGACGGTCAGCGGCGCACCGATGCGCGCGCCGATCAGCAGGTCCGGGTCGCTGCGGAACAGCACCCCTAGCGCGAACGCGCCGTGCAGCCGAGGCAGCACGGTCGCCACCGCCTCACGCGGAGCAGCGCCGCGCTGGATCTCGCGGTCAATCAGATGCGCCACGACCTCCGAATCGGTCTGGCTGAGGAAGGTGCGGCCGTCCGCGATCAGCTCGTCCCGCAGCGGCTTGAAATTCTCGATGATGCCGTTGTGCACAACCGACACGTCACCGGCGATATGCGGATGGGCATTGTCCTCGGTCGGGCCGCCATGGGTAGCCCAACGGGTATGCGCGATGCCGACGATGCCCGGTAGAGGATCGGCCGCGATCCGCTCGGCCAGATGGACCAACTTGCCCGGCGCCCGGCGGCGATCGAGTGCGCCGTCATGCACGGTGCAGATACCGGCCGAGTCATAGCCGCGGTACTCGAGTCGCTTCAGCCCCTGGAGCAACCGATCCGCCACGGGCGCATTGCCCAATATGCCAACGATACCACACACCTGAGTGGAACTCCGTGATAAGGGGTATTACTTGGCCGCCTTGCGCGCGGTCATCAAGGCCCGGAAGCGGGCCGCCCAGCCGGACCTTCCAATCTGGGGCGGACGGACCAGCGCCAGCGCATCCGCCTCGACATCCGCCGTGATGACCGACCCCGCCCCGACGATCGCACCGTCGCCGATCGCGACCGGGGCGACCAGCGCCGAGTTGGAGCCGATGAACGTCCCCACCCCGATCTTCGTACGATATTTGAAGAACCCGTCATAATTGCAGGTGATCGTGCCCGCGCCGATGTTCGCCCGGGCGCCGACCTCCGCATCGCCGAGATAGGTCAGGTGATTGGCCTTCGCGCCTTCACCGAGCACGGCGTTCTTCACCTCGACGAAGTTACCGACGCGCGATCCCCTGCCCAGCATTGCGCCGGGACGAAGCCTGGCAAAGGGGCCGACCGAAACCCCCTCGCCCACCGTCGCGCCTTCGAGATGGCTGAAGGCGTGGATCGTCGCCCCGTCCGCCACCGTCACGCCGGGACCGAACACAACATCGGGCTCGACCGTCACATCGCGGCCGAGCCGGGTGTCGTGCGCGAACCACACGGATTCAGGCGCAACCAACGTCGCCCCCTCGGCCATCGCACGCACCCGGCGCGCCTGCTGCCACCTGGCCTCCAACGCCGCCAGCTCGCCCCGGCTGTTGACGCCCGTGACTTCGTCGGCCCCCGTCTCGATCACCGCCGAGCTGCGCCCATCGGCGGCGGCGAGCATGACGATGTCGGGCAGGTAGTATTCGCCCGCCGCATTGTCGTTGCCGATCCGCGCCAGCAGCGCGAACAGATCCGCCGAGCGGGCCGCCATCAAGCCGGAGTTGCAAAGGGTTACCGCCCGTTCCTCGGGCGAGGCATCCTTCCATTCGACCATGCGGTCGATCCGGCCCTCGGCATCGGCGATGACCCGACCATAAGCGCCCGGATCGACGGGTCGGAAGCCCAGCACCACCGTCGCGGGCGAGTCAGGGCCGTGGAGCCGCTCCAGCATCCGCCGCAGCGTGTCGGCGGCAACCAGCGGCACGTCGCCGTACAGCACCAGCACGTCACCCTCGAAGCCGGCCAGCGCCCCCTCGGCCTGAAGCACCGCATGACCGGTGCCCAGCTGCTCCGCCTGAAGCGCCATTACGACGCCGTGCGGGGCGACCGCCGCCTCCACCTGCTCACGTCCAGCGCCTGTCACCACCACGGTCCGCTCCGGCCCGAGTTCCGTGAGCGATCCGATCAGGTGGAGCAGCATCGGCCGTCCGGCGAGCGGGTGAAGGACCTTGTGACGGTCCGACTTCATCCGTGTACCCTTGCCCGCGGCAAGGATGATAGCAGCGAGCGCACGCGACGTCATCCGTGCGGCCTGACACAAAGAGGTTGCGAAGACCATAGCCCGGCTGGCAGTCGCAAACACCATGGCCTCTAATCCTCTCTTCCCCTTCGCGATCGTCGGATTCGACCTTGACGGCACGCTGCTCGACACCAGCGGCGACCTGGCCGCGGCGGTCAACCATGCGCTGGAATCGGTCGGACGCCCGTTGCTGAGCGTGGATCAGATCCGCCCGATGATCGGCGGCGGATCGCGCCACATGCTGGCGCAGGGAATGGCCGCGACCGGCGGCTGCACGGAAGCGGAACTGGACGTGCTCCAGCGCCGGCTGCTCGACCATTACGAGGCAAACATCGCCATCGAGACCCGGCCGTTTCCCGGCTGCCTCGACGCTCTGGACGCGCTGGCGGTCATGGGCGTGCGGCTGGCGGTGGTGACCAACAAATACGAGCATCTCGCCCGCGAGCTGCTCGGCGCGCTGGACATGCTCGGCCGATTCGAGGTGGTGATCGGGGGCGACACCATGGGTCCCGGCCGCGGCAAGCCTGCCCCGGACCCGGTGCTGGCGATGGTGGAACGCTGCGGCGGCGGCCGTGCGGCATTCGTCGGCGATTCGATCTACGACGTCCGTTCGGCGCAGGCGGCGGGGCTGCCGGTGGTGGCGTGCAGCTTCGGCTTTCTCCAGCAGCCGGTGGAGACGCTCGGCGCGGACGCGGTGATCGACGGCTATGCCGAGTTGCTGCCGACGCTGGAGCGGCTGGGCGCATGAGCGCGGTCCGGCGCAACGCCGCACTTCGCGTCCTGCTCGCGATCGCCATCGTGGTCGCGGTCACCATGGCGCTGCTGCCCAAGCCGCCGCACCTGGCGATCGACCAGTTCGGCGACAAGTTCGAACATATGCTCGCCTTTGCCACCATCGCCCTGCTGGCGGGGCTGGCGTTTCCGCGTGCGTCCTTGTGGCGGATCGGCGAGCGGCTGTCGTTCCTGGGCGCGCTGATCGAGGTGTTCCAGGCAATTCCCGCGCTTCACCGCGACTGCGACTTTCGGGACTGGATCGCCGACACGCTTGCGATTGCGGCGGTGCTGCTGGTGGCGGCGGCGGTCAGGCGGTCGCGGCTCGCACCCGCCGCCATTTGATCCACAGATGCCGTGCGAGCAGTGCGGGCGGCATCCTCAGCCAGTGCGAGCGGACGTAAAAGGCGGCTCTGGTCGCCGGCCGGATCGCCCGCCCCCAGTCGTCACGCGCCAGCAGCCGCCGCCGGAACAGCGCATCGCGCGCTTCCCCGCCTTGCCAGCCGGACGGCACCTCAGTCCCGAACAGCGCCGATGACAGCCTGACGGCGCGCTCGACCGCCGCAGAGAGTTCATGCCGCGCGGCACGCTGCCGCAGCCCTTCGGCACCGAATTCATCGAGCAGACAGCGAATGTCCCACAGGTTTCTCAACCCGCCCGCTAGGTCGCCGTCCGCGAACAGGTGCGCGGCCGCATGGACGATCATGTCCGCGGGCGACAGGACGGAGAGGCCGTTGCCGAGCGGCACCGCACCCGCGATCAGCGCCGCCGCATCGGGCGTGACCCGCGCCGTCGGGGGCAGGATCGTGTGATGGACATCAATCATACGGTCCCGATCGCGATGGATCAGCGGCGGCAGTTCGTGCATCCAGCGACGATAATAGGCATCGTCATAGGGGTCGGGCTTCACCCATTCCCAGCCGGCGCCGATCAGCGCGGCCTCCACGCCGTCCAGCACCGCGCGCGGGACCAGGATGTCGAGATCACCGATCGAGCGCCCCTGCCCCGCCAGCAGTCCCGCCGCGGCGAAGGCCGTCCCCTTGAGCAGCACCACCGGGCAACCAAGCGGCGCCAGCGCGCGCCGGGCCGTCTCCGCCTCCCATAGCGCAGTGCGGCGGGCCGACTCGGCCGCCTGGCGCGCATCGGCCAGGACGGCGGCCGCGCCGCTCGGCATCGGCAGGCCATCCACCCGCCAGGCGAGCGTACCCAGCAACTGTTCCGCGCGGGCTATGGCGATCAGCGCGGTCCAGCCTTGCTCGTCCAGCCTCGATACCGAGTCGGGGTCGCGCAGCGCCTCCGCGAGGAGCGAGGCGTCGATCACGGCCATAGCCGCTCGACCAATGCAAGCGCGGCGACGCCGTCCGGATAGTCGATCGCCATCGTCGGCACCTCCGACACCAGCCGGGTGAGCGCCGTGAACCCCGCCTCGCCAAGCGCGGTGTAATTGGTCGACGCGGTGGTCAGCCGCACGAACGCCTCGCTGGCAGGCACGTCCCGCATAGCCATGTCGCAGCCGAAGCGCGGGAACAGCAGCAACGCGGGAGGTGCGGCCCGGTCCATGCCGGCGAGCGCGGACGTGTCGGGAACGAGGTGGCGTATGTCGCCTTTCGGGGTTCCCGGCAGCAAGGGGCCCCATCGCCCCCCTGCGCCGACGGCGGCGATGCTCGCATTTTTCAGGCTGATCGGACGCGGAAACGGGTGCAGGCTGCCATTGTGGAGGTCTACCAGCGCGAACTCGTCGCCCAGCAGCCGCCAGCCCGCCCGCATCAGCATCGCCGCGAGCGTCGACTTTCCCGCGCCGGACTCGCCGGTCAGGATCAACGCCCGCCCGTCCCGTTCCATCGCTGCCGCGTGAAGCAGCAGGTGACGCCGCCAGCCCAGCGCCATCTGCAGGTTCATCGCCATCTCCGCCGCGAGCAGGCCATGGGCCAGCGGCAGCGGCGCCGCCTCTGGCAGGGTGAAATCGCCAGTGATCGCAACCGATGGGCGGGCCCAGCGCCGCCACGGCCTCGTCGCTTGCAGCCGCACGGTGAAGTCGGGCACCCCATCGGGCGCGGTATAATCGCGGTACAAGGCGCCCACTTGCTCCACCGGCTCGCGCCAGTCCGCGCCGATGCGGAACGAGGCCGGCCCGACCCTGACCGTGACTGCGTGCCTCACATCGCCTCCCGGCTCACCAGCCCCACCGCCACCAGTTCATCAAGCCGCGTCGCCAGCCCTTCCGCCCCGTCCAGCTCGTAATCGGCTGCCAGCGCCGCGTGCAGCGCATCCAGCGTCATCGGCCCGGCCGCGAGCGCCGCCAGTATCTCCGGCGCAGGTGCTGCCAGCAGGTGCGTCTGCCCGGAGGGACGGTGGAACACGGCGGTGAACGCGTCGAGCGACCGGATCAGCAGCGCATCGTCCGCCGCCGCGCGGTAGCGCATCGGGCCGGTATCAGCCGCGCGGCATCTGCAACGAGGCGAAGCAGGTGAACCCGCCCTGCCCGCGCTGAAGCCGCCGGATGTAGTTCACATAGGCGCGATTGCTTTCATAGGTCGTGCCCGGCAGTTGACCGCCCGCCAGCGCGCGCTTGACCTCCTCGCCCTTGAACGGGCGGCCCGGCGGCGCATAGGCGCCCTGGGTGCCGGCGGGGACGGTCGAGCCGTCCGGCGCGATATAGCTGCCGGCCCGGCCGTGATCGGGCACCGGAACCTCGCAGTTCAGGACCGACCCCGCCGTCTGCGCGAGAGCCGGGCGGATCGACATCACCGCCCCTGCCGCACCCGCGCCCAGCATCAGCACCCGCCGGCGCGTCTCCGCATCGGGTCCCGTCGTAGCAAGCGTGGCGGGCTGTTCCTCGGGGCGGTCGGCGTCGCTCATGATCGATCTCGTAGGCGATCCGCCTTTCACAAAGGTGAAGCGCGGGCAAGCGGCGCTCCTGTGCCGCTACGGGATTCGCTTCACCCCGCCGCGACGCGTCCGCTCCGCTCCAGCTTGCCCCAGCCGACCCAGGGACCGCGCATCGCCTGCACCAGCGCCTTGACAACGACATAGTACATCACCTGGCGATAGCCGATCCGCTGCGGAACGAGCAGCCACAGCAGGCGCCAGCGCTCGCGCCGCTCAAGCGCAAAGGCGACCACGCCCGCCAGCAGGTCAATGGCGGTGAACAGGCCCCAATAGATCGCCATCTGGACCACGTCGGTCTGGGTCTGCGCCCAGCCATGCGCCGCCACGCGCAGCCATGTGTCGACGATGCTGACGATCAACGCCAGGTCGATGATCGGAGAGACGGCCGCCAGCACGACCTGGAACAGCAGGGCCTGTGGCAGTCCGACAAGCGCCAATCCGCGCGGCCGGCCGCGTCCGATGATCCCGCCATGCTTCCACAGGCATTGCAGCGTGCCGAACGCCCAGCGGAAACGCTGCTTGGCGAGGCCGCGGAAGCTTTCGGGTGCTTCGGTCCAGGCGACGGCATATTGGTCATAGGTGACCCGCCAGCCGGCCCGCTGGATCGCGATGGTCAGGTCCTGATCCTCGGCGAGCGTGTCATGCGGATAACCACCGACAGAGCGCAGCGTCTCGGTCCGCCATGCACCCACCGCGCCCGGAACCACGGTGATCGCGGACAGGCGGGCCAGTGCGCGCCGTTCCAGGTTCTGGGCGGTGATATACTCGAGTGCCTGCCAGCGGGTGACGAGGTTGACCCGGTTGCCGACCTTCGCATTGCCGGCGACGGCGCCGAGCTTGGGATCGACGAACCACCGGGCCAGGCGGGAAATAGTGGTCGATTCGAACTGGGTGTCGGCATCCAGAGCGATGACCAGCTCCGTGTCGACCAGCGCCAGCGCGCGGTTGAGCGCCCGCGCTTTGCCGCCATTCTCCAGTGTCAGCAGCTTCACGCGCGGGTGGTCAGGATAGGCCTCGCGTACCAACGCGCTGGTTCGGTCGGTGGAACCGTCATCGATCACGATGACCCGGACGTCCACGTCGGTGCTGTCTAGCACCCGCGCCACCGCCCGCTCGATCACCCGCTCCTCGTTGAAGGCGGGGATCAGCACCGTCACCTGTTTGGCCGGATCGATCGCGGGGAACACGGTCCGGCTCTCCGCCCGTGCCTGGCGCAACGCCAGCGCCGACAGCGTGACGGCGCGGCCGATGCCCAGCGTGATCGCAATTCCGAACAGCCAGCGCAGGCCGACCGTTATGTCGCCCAGCGTCGTGAACAGCAGCAGGTCCCAGCGCGCTGCCGCATGGTCGGACGCGGAGATGGTCGGCATGACCATTTCGCGGGGCAGGCCCGCCAGCGTGGACACGGGAACGAAGCGATAGCCCGCAGCGCGAAGCCGGTCGATCAGCACCGGCAAAGCCGCCACCGTCTGCGACCGATCGCCGCCCGCATCGTGCAGCAGTACTACATTGCCGCTCCGCTCCTCGCTGGATGCCTCGACGCCCGCGACCGTGCGGTCGATGATCGCCTGGACGCCCGGCCGGGTCCAGTCGCCGGGATCGACATGTAGCCCGACCGAGAGATAACCGAGCCGCTGCGCCTCCAGCGCGGGCTCGATCTCGTCGGCGGTGGTTGGCTCGGCGTCTCCGAAATAGGGCGCGCGGAACAGCCGCAGGGAACGGCCGGCAAAGGCCTGGAACAATCGCTGATTCGCGTTCAGCTCCAGCGTGGCCCCCCCTTCCGACACGGTGGCGAGATTGGGATGGGTGTAGGTGTGGCTGCCGACCTCATGCCCCTCCGCGACCAGGCGTTGCAGCAGCGGCCGCTGCGTCAGCGCATTCTCGCCGATGACGAAGAAGGTGGCCGGAACGTGCTTGGCCTTCAGGATGTCCAGCACCTTCGGCGTCCAGGTCGGGTCGGGTCCGTCGTCGAAGGTCAGCGCGACAAGGCCGGGCCGATAGCCGGTCCGCTCGATCACAAAAGGCAGCGGCAAACGGTCGAAACGGACGCCATCGACCGCTCCGTCGCCCGTGGTCGCAATCGCGCGGCTGCCCGCGACCGGCGTCGCGCCGATCCGCAGGATCTCGCCGCTGCCTTCCACATCCGCCTCGGTGCCGGCAGGGATCGCGCCCATGAGCGACGCCGGCGGCAGGGTGCGCGCCCCGCGCCCGAACACGCGCCACAGCGAGGGGTCCTCGCTACCCAGCCGCCACAGGGCGACCGAGCGGATGCCGGCCCGGCCCAGCGCCGCCAGTTGATTGTAGGCGCTCGGCGCGTCCGCCAGCCAGAGCTGATGCTGAACCCCGCTTTCTTCATAGGAGAAATGCGATTCGCCGCTGGCGCGGTCGTAAAGGGGAACCGCGCCCGAATCGTGCGCCGCCAGCCACGCCTCCTCGATCGACAGCGCGTCGGTGTCGCCGCCCTTCTTCCAGTCATAGGCATAGGAGGCGACCGCCACGACCAGCTTGGCCCGCGGCACGGCGCTCGCGGCATTGCCGACCACCCGGTCAAACCAGGACTGCGAGGCGATCGGTCCGGCATCCCCGCCCTGGTAATGCTCGTCATAGGCCATCAGGAAGATCTTGTCGGTGACCGCCGCATAGGCCGACAGGTTCCAGTCGGGATTGTCCGCCGGCACCGCGATCGCCACCGTCCAGCCGCGCCGGGCGAAGCGGTCATGCGCTTCTGCCAGGAAGCGGCGATATCGGGGCTGGACCGCGACGGGCAGTTCCTCGAAATCGAAGAACGCACCGTCCGCATGGCTGGCGACGAGCAGCGCTTCGACTCGGTCCAGTGCGGCCCGGCGCTGTGCGGGGTCGGCGAGCAGCGCCGTCATGCCCTTGGCGTCCCATTCGCCGTTAAGCGCATTCTGGACCATCGGCAGTATGTGCGGCCGATGAGTTGCATGGGCCAGGATCGCTTTGCCCGCCGGGTCCACGAATTCGGTGACGCGGTGGTCAGGGCCGGTGATCGACATCCAGCCGGGAATCACCCAGTCCAGGTCGTTGACATGGCGTTGCAGCGAGGAACGGCTGGCCTCGTCCCATGGGGTGTAGAATGCGATGGCAAGCGGCCGGTCGGTCGAACCACCGTCGCGCCACAGCCGCTTCACATAGCTCGCTGCGTGCCGCAGTTCCCGCTCCGACGCGCGCGCGCCATGACCCGGCGTCGTGGTCATGTGGCTGGGCGCCCGCTCCACCGTGAAGGGAAGCTGGGAAGGAGTCGTGACGGCCAGGATCGTGCCCGCGAACGCCACCGCCGATATGACCAGCAACAGGGCGAAGGCGATCACCGCCGTGCGAAAACGCCTGCGACGCTTGCCTGACGGATCAAAGAAGACAGGAAATTCGGGCATGTCTGAACCGTCCGGATCGCAGGCACCTTGCCCCTAGCGAATGGCGAACGCCGGGCGAAGGGGCAAGTCGCTCTACGCGCACGGATTCCTTGCAGCGGCAGGGCCGGGCGGCCTTCGCCTCCGACGGCCGGTCGTGCGTTGGTGCGGGCGGTCGGACTCGAACCGACATGTATTGCTACGGCGGATTTTGAGTCCGCTGCGTCTACCATTTCGCCACGCCCGCACGGCGCAGACCCCAGGATACCGCGCTGCGGCCGGGGTTGTCGCACGTGCCCTTATCGCGCTTGCGCGGGAAAGGCCAGATCAACAAGCCGGGCTGACTTGCGCCCCAGTTCAGCGACGGACGGAAAGAGTTGGCGTTCTCCGACCCCGATTGGATGCGCGGTGCCAAGCAAGCCAGGTTTGCACCCGTGATCTTCACCAGTGCGCTAGCAGAGCAGCTATTGTCCCACACCGACGATCTTGCCGGTGCGCTGGCCTACCATCCCGCCCGGCGAGCAGTCAAAACGCTGAGCGAAACCGACTTCATCGCCTCCTGCATTGCCCGAACATCGCCCAAAGATGTGGCGAGGCTGTTCGCGACACCGGCGGCGAGTGCTGCCGAGGCATCCGTGTTCGGCGACCTGACGCCGGTTATCCGGCAGTGCGTGACGACCGGGCAGCAGGCCCGCTTCAATCGCGCGGGGCTGCGAGCGATTCTGACGACTGCCGCCTACAGGATCATTGAGCCGAATCAGCCCCACGCGACATCAAGCTGGGTCCTTCAAGCCGAATGAGTGGCGGCTTGCAGCGGGCGGATTGCGC